>JAESSV010000009.1 GCA_016763895.1 Magnetovibrio sp.
GATATGTTCGATTGTGTTTTGCCCACACGGTCCGGGCGCACCGCTCAAGCCTGGACCCACAATGGGGCTGTGAACATGCGCAACGCGCGCCACGCCGATGATGATCGCCCCATCGAAGACGGCTGTGCCTGTCCCGCCTGTACCGGCCATTCAAGGGCTTACATTCGCCACTTGATCCAGGCCAAAGAAATTTTGGGGTCGATGCTTTTGACTTGGCACAACTTGCATTACTATCAAGTCTTGATGAGCGAAATCCGTGAAGCCATTTCACAAGGTCAATTCAAAGCCTTTCAAGAAGACTTTGCCAAGGCTCAAACCCAAGGGGATATTGAGGCCAGAACATGACACATGAAAACTTGGATCAACCGGGCCAATTGGGCCAAAACGTTTCCGCCGCCGCATCCCCCGACGAGGCCACATTAGAGGTCGTCCCCAACCCACAAGCGGGCACCGACTATGTGGTTCGTTTTACGGCGCCGGAATTCACCAGTTTGTGCCCGGTCACGGGCCAGCCCGACTTTGCGCATCTGGTCATTGATTACATTGCGGCGGATCATTTGGTGGAAAGCAAATCGTTAAAGCTCTATCTCACCAGTTTTCGCAATCACGGATCTTTCCATGAAGATTGCACCGTTTCCATCGCCAAAAAAATGATTGCAGCCGCCAAGCCCAAATGGCTGCGCATCGGCGGATATTGGTATCCCCGAGGCGGCATCCCCATCGACGTGTTTTATCAAACAGGCGAAGCGCCCAAGGGCGTGTGGATTCCAGATCAAGACGTGCCACAGTATCGGGGACGAGGATAAAGCAGGCGACAAAAGTAATGGCTAAATAACGAACCGCCCTTTGTTTAACATTAATACTATTCATATATCAGGTCATTACACTTATTTAGTCGTCCATTTATGCTAGGGCCCTACGTAGACTGTTCAATATCAATATTGTTTTTTTCTGTTACAAGTTAAAGGTTGCGATTATTTTATTTAACAACAAATAATGTAAATTAAATTTATAAATAGAACAGAAAAAAAGTATTTAAAGTTGGCTGATAAAAACTCACCTAATCATAGCGCAAGATATAGATATGTTAAAAGAGAACACCTCTATATCTATTTGATTGTATTGATCCTTGTCTGTGTCGCAACGTACAGTGATTTTATAAAAATTTTTGTGAGTTACAATTCAAGTATTATTCTATGGTCGCATGAGCTTTCTGTTTTTGGGCTTGGGCTGATGTCTGCCATCGTTGTCGCCCCCTTTTTGTTTAAGGCAACACCGGACGTTAAAAGCAAGGATCAACCCGTAAATATTAACAATTACCTTTGGCCCATTGTCAATAACACCGCTGAGGGCATCATTATCATTGGCAGCCATGGCCAAATAGAAATGTTCAATTTGGCTGCCGAGAAATTTTTTGGATATACGCGTGATGAGGTGATTGGTCAGAATCTCACTCTTCTTCTTTCCGAAGAAGAACGCTCTCAGTACGAACAATACCTTGAGCAAAGCGAACTGTACGAAGATTGCATTATCGATAAACCGAATGATTTTCAAGGGCGCCGGAAAGACGGAACCCTATTCCCAATCAGCCTTAATGTGGCGCGACTTAAAACGGATGACAAAAGATTTGTGGGTTTTTTGCGCGACGTCACGGACCGCAAAACACGCGAACAAGAGCTTGTAAATGCCAAGGTCCACGCAGAAACAGCCAACATCGCGAAAACGACATTCCTGTCTTCAATAAATCATGAATTCAGAACACCTTTAAACGCGATTATTGGCTTTAGCAGTTTGTTAGAAAGCGGGCATCCCGTTCCGGTGGATCCAAAACAAGAAGAATATTTATCTTTGATCTCTTCCAGCGCGCATCGTCTGTTGAATTTGGTGTGCGATATTCTTGAAATGTCGGAAATTGAAACGGGCCTCATCCATGTTCATCCCCAAGATATAGACATTAAGTCATCCGTAGATAAGGCTCTGCTTGCCGTGAAAGAACGCGCCGCCCAGGCCAATGTATCGATTTCAAACAATTGCCTCATCATCGCTCATGAGGTTCAGATTTATGCTGACCCTGACAAATGGCACCGCATCTTAATCAACGTGTTGTCCAACGCGATCAAATATAATCGATCCGGTGGCACGATCGATGTTGGCTGCACAATGGCCTCCGACGACATGATCCGCATTTCCATAACGGATACGGGGCATGGCATTCCCATAGACAAACAACACCAAATCTTTGAACCCTTCAACCGCATGGGACGAGAAGCCGGCACCATCGAAGGAACCGGTGTGGGGCTATCGATCACCAAGGTTTTGGTCGAGCTGTTGAACGGGCGCATTGATTTTATCAGCACCGAAAATGAAGGCTCAACCTTTTGGATTGAGCTTCCTGTGGCTAAAAAAACAAACAAACATCAAGGACCACCATCATGACGCTAATGGGCAAAGAAGTGTTTTTTGACACAAAAGATATGATCGTATCAAAAACAGACATGAAAGGGCATCTGACGTATGCCAACGATATTTTCCTCGTCATCGCAGGCTACACGGAAGAAGACGTTTTGGGAAAACCCCATAATCTCATTCGTCACCCTTTTATGCCCAGGTGTGTCTTTAAACTTTTATGGGACACAATCAGCCAAGGCGTCGAAATTTTTGCGTACGTTGTCAATCTAACGAAAAATGGGGATTATTATTGGGTCCTAGCTCACGTCACGCCCAGCTTTGATAGCAACCAGAACATAATCGGTTTTCATTCAACGCGCCGCGTTCCAAATTCTGAAACAATTCAAAACAAAATTATCCCGCTGTACCGAAAGCTTTGTGAAATCGAAAATTCCGAAGCGAATTCTAAAGTTGGAATACAGAAATCATTTGATCATTTGGTGAGCATCTTAAATGACGCTGACATTGATTATGATGAATTCGTTTCAACACTTATGCACGCGGCCTAAAGGAAAAAAAATGCTCTCGTTTTTAAAACAAAAAAAGACCAAAAAAAATAAAACCAGTAAAATGCAAGATATGATTTCAGTTTGCACAAGCATATGCGCCGGAGATTTTGAAGCCCGTATCTTAAACATTCCTGTGGCCCAAACGGAAGAAAGACAATTGTGTTTGTTGATTAATGAGATGATCAATCGATTTGATGCCTATGTCCGAGAATCTACAGCGTGCCTTGGCTATATCGAAAAGAACCGTTATTTCAGGCGGGTCTCAGAAGAAGGCATGGTCGGAAGTTTTGGCGTTGCCACAAAAACAATTAACAAGGCCGCTGATGAGATCGAAAAAAATACACTTTTCCTGAACGACCTTGTCGGTTCGTTAAATGTGGTTTCGGATCAATTTCGACAAAAAGCAGAAGGCATGGGGGATTGCGCGAAGGAAACAAATGAGCGCTCGTCTTGCGTCGCGGCGTCCGCAGAAGAAGCCTTGGTCAACATTCAAACCGTAGCCGCGGCCTCAGAAGAACTTACGGCGTCTATTCAAGAGATCACTTTGCAAGTTACCAATTCTTCATCCATGGCCAACGAGGCCGAACAAGCTGGCAAAAAAGCGAATGAGATCATTACCACGTTGTCGGGTCGGTCCCGCGAGATTGATGAAATCATTAAATTAATTAACGATATTGCAAGCCAGACAAACCTGTTGGCTTTGAATGCAACCATCGAAGCTGCTCGCGCGGGCGAGGCCGGAAAGGGCTTTGCCGTGGTTGCAAATGAAGTCAAAAATTTAGCAACACAAACCGGAAAAGCGACAGAGGGCATTCAAATACAGGTTAGTGAAATTCAAAATTCGACACAAGAAGCCGTTTCCGCAATTGATGCCGTCAACAAACGCATTACAAATTTAGGCATGGTGACCTCGGCGATTGCCGCAGCCATAGAAGAGCAAGGTGCCGCGACCAACGAAATTGCCAGAAATATCTCCGAAGCAACCCTAGGCATTTCAAACATAACCGAAAGCATTTCAGAGGTTGCCGAAAACGTTGGGGCCGTAAGCGGGGCATCCGCAGAAGTCATCGTTATTTCAAGTGAGCTTACAAAACAAGCCGGAACCTTGAAACAATCCCTCCTGCGAAAAGCCTAATTGTTGTTCTCAGCCAACGGGTCCGCTGATTTTTGGGCAAACCCAAGGTAATTCACGTCCAAGTCATTTTTGGAAAGCGACCAGCTGTCTTGCAACGGGTTGTAGACCATACCTTGTAAGTCCGTAAATTCAAGCCCGTAAGGGCGAATTAAGCGGGCCAGTTCGCTGGGCTTAATAAATTTTTTCCAATCGTGGGTGCCAATGGGCAACCAGCGCAAAATGTATTCCGCGGCAAATTTGCCCAAAAGCAAAGACTTAAAATTGCGGTTCATGGTCGATAAAACCATGCATCCGTTGTCTTTGAGCACGGATGCGCTGGCGGCCATGAACAATTCAGGATCGGCAACGTGTTCAATAACTTCCATGTTGAGCACCACATCAAAGGTGCGCTCATCCTGGGCAAGCTGTTCGGGCAACATATTTAAATATTCAATATC
>JAESSV010000100.1 GCA_016763895.1 Magnetovibrio sp.
CAGCGAACTTAAGCGTAACCGTTCGAGTTCGGGGACGTTATCAAGCAAGGTGCGAATGACCAAAGGCAATGCGGTTCCGTGTTCGTCGCACAGGCCAATGTCTTGCCCGTAAGCGGCAATATCGACGCCGGTCAGAACCACTTCTTTATGCCCGGTGGCGACCAGCTTTTTCACTTGGGCGGTGATTTGGTCAAGGGGCGCCGCCCGATTGGGGCCACGCGCAGCGGGAATGATGCAAAATGTACAGTCATTGTCACAGCCTTGTTGCACCATGACAAATGCCCGGGTGCGACCATCAAGCCCGTGCACCAAATGCCCAGCGGTTTCGCGCACACTTTGAATATCGGTGACGTGAATGTTGGCATCGCCTTTGCGACCCACCAAACTTTCCACAGACAGCTTGTCTTGGTTGCCGACAACCCGGTCGACTTCGTCCATTGCCGCAAACTTCTCGGGGTCCAATTGGGCGGCACAACCGGTCACAATGATCCGGGCATTGGGCCGTTCCCGGCGCAGCTTGCGAATGGTTTGGCGAGCTTGACGTTCGGCTTCGGCGGTGACGGCGCACGTGTTGACGATGATGGCATCTTTGACGCCCGCCTGGGCAAGTTGATCCCGCATGACTTCGCTTTCCAGCGTGTTCAAGCGACAGCCCAAAGTGATGATTTCTGAGGTGGGGGATGTCATGGTTTGGGCTCCAAGCCGTCGAGATCAAGGCTGCCTTGGAAACTGTGAAACACCGGGCCTGTCATCAACACGGTGTTGTCGGGTCGCCAGTCAATTGTCAGCACGCCGCCGTCTAAAATAACGTCGGCTTTGCGGTTGGTCAGTCCCCGGCGAGCCGTCGCCACAAGCGCAGCACACGCTCCCGACCCGCACGCCTGAGTGATGCCCGCACCGCGTTCCCAAACCCGCATGCGGATTTTTTCTGGTGCCAGCACCTGCACAATTTCCACATTGGTGTGTTGTGGGAACAAATCGTGTGTTTCTATTTTTGGGCCATACGTGGCCAGATCTATGGTGTCAACATCGTCGACCATAAACACAACATGAGGATTGCCGACATTGACGCCAACGCCATCCCCAAGCGGCCCAACCGTAAGATCAATATGGTCCGTGTCCATGGCTTTGCTCAAGGGCAGGTCGCGCCAATCGGCCTTGGCTGGGCCCATGTCGACACTAAATTGTCCGCCGCCTAAGTTTTCGCAATCCAATAATCCAGCCGTGGTTTGCACGATGGCCTCAGTTCGTCCGGTTTCCGTGATGAGCAGGGACGCCACACAACGGGTCGCGTTTCCACAGGCCCCAGATTGCGATCCATCCGGATTATAAATACGCATAAAGACATCGGCATCTGGATCAGAAGCTGGTTCCAGAACAATAAATTGGTCACAGCCAACTCCCCAGCGGCGATCTGAAATTGCGCGCACGGAATCTAAGGAAAGCTTGAGGGCGCCATCCCGATCGTCAATGATCACAAAATCGTTGCCGAGCCCGTGCATTTTCGTGAATTTAAGCTGTGTCATGTTGCGTTATATGGGGGGAAAAGAGGCAAAAGTCTAGGGTCAAGCGAGATTCTTGGGTTTCACCGGCCACAAGCCCATACCGGTTGCTCTATTATTTACAGCTTTTGAGGACTGCTCAATTAAATTGACAACCCCTAGACGAAATTATAAAGTACTCCTATTTCGTGCTCTGTATTTAAAAATAACGTTTGGAGGGTAAAATGCCAAATCTTTTTAAAAAACCTGCGAAATCAAAATTAATCAAAAAAGGTAAAATCTCGCGGATTCCTTTGAAACAGCCCGGTATCCGGAGCGTGCGTGTGCGCAATGTTCGTGCGGATATGAATAAATATGGCGGTGCCTTGGAAACGCGGACGGCTTTAAACCCAAAACAAATTGAAAGCGTGCTGGTGTCGGTTGCTGACATTATTGGTGATATTACCTCGGTTGCGTCAAATATTTCGATCGAAGCCGCGACGGGTCTTGGGTTTTCGCAATGCAATGTAAACATTTGTAATGGCGAAGATAATGGGGATTGTTCCGGAGGGTTCACGGGGCCCACCGGTTGCGATGCGGAAAGTTCATGTGATACAAATGCTTGTGACACCCACACCTGCACGGGGTCTCACACCTGTGGAACGCATGATTGCAGCTCAAATGCCTGTTCTAATCTAAATGGATTTATTGGCTTTTCGACCTCGGTCTGGGAATCTCAAGCTTGGGCAGATATTGTGTCCAATATCGCGAAAACCAAACCAACTCTAGATGATCTGCGAACCAACTTAAGCATTCAGATTACGCCAAATTTCAGACTAGGATGATGCCTGGCGTTGATGCAATTTTTTTGCGCCCCTCGCATTTCAATGTTTTTGTGGATTCATTCTTTGAGGCCTGCACCATTGCGTTTAACACGCGAACTGGGGCATTTAGAGCCTTGGATGAAAAAGCTTATGCGGACTTTTTAAATCTGATTGAACAGGCGCAAACGGACAAGTTGCCCAATACGCCGGGCGCGTCTTCGTTTATTGATGAATTATATCAAGATGGATTTTTTGTTGCAGATGACTTAAATGAGCGGCGCCTATTTCAAGACAAATACAAGGAAAGCCAAGCCAAAGGTCGCGGTCTTGCGTTAACGATTGCCCCGACGGTCAATTGTAACTTTGGCTGTACATATTGTTTTCAAGATCACCAAAATCGGCAGATGTCAGATCAAGATCAATGGGCCGTGGTTCGCCATGTCGAAGAAAACCTCGAAGAAAATTCATCTTTATCGATCACGTGGTTTGGTGGCGAGCCTTTGCTGGCTTTTTCAAAGGTCGAATCCCTTGCCCAGACGTTGTTGGAAATTGCCGAAGCACGACAGTGTTCGTTTCATCAAACCATGATCACCAATGGTTATTTGTTGAATAAAAAACGTGCACAAGCTTTGGCCAATTTTAAAAACTTAGCCTACATCCAGATCACCCTTGATGGCCCGGCCGAACATCATGATCAACGGCGCGTGACCGTGGGGAAGGGTAAACCGACCTTTAAGAAAATTTTAGATAATGTCTGTGACGCAGCTTCTCAAATCCCGATCACCTTGCGGGTAAATATCGACAAAAGCAATGTTGATGGATTGGAAACGTTGGTCGATGAAATCGTTGGCCGGGGGCTGGTTGACAAGGTTCATCTTTACCTTGGGCACACGCTCCCCTACACGGAAACCTGTGCGGATGTTGAACAAACGGCGCTCAGTCGGGAACAATTTGCGGTCATAGAAGCGCGTTTTAAGCTGTATATGATCCAACGCGGGTTTCGCAATGTTGTTGCGCTTCCCCGCCCGAATCTGGGGAATTTATGCATTGCCGATTTGCCCAATGGTCGGGTGATTTCGCCGGGCGGGGCGGTCTTTAAATGTTGGAATGAGACAACCTTGCCCAAAGCAGAAGCCACAGCTTTTTTGGGCTCCGATGGCGTGGCAAAATCTTCAAACAATGATCGTGACAAGCAATGGCAATCCTTTGACCCCTTTGCCCACACCCCTTGTCAATCGTGTAATGTGCAACCGTTGTGTAAAGGAGGATGTCCTTGGGAAGCGCTTAAAAACACCACCTCAGAACCGGGACATTGCACCCCGTTGCGGTGGTCCTTGCCCGATATTTTGCGTTTATATCATCTTGAAACCACGGTCCAAACCAGCCTTAAGGCACGCTGTAATGATCGCACAGCCTATCCCTGTCCTTGATCCGTGTCCCTGTCCTTGATCCGTAACCCGAGTCCGTAAGAGTGCATTTTGGGTTATTCGTTGGCCAAAGCTTCAACAAGTTCAAAAACATCGCGTTTGATTGACGGTGAAGGGATGCGGTTATAAACGTTCAGAAAACGGTAGGCTTCGCTATCCCGTGTCGACGCATACAGCGGGAGGCTTGCCTCGGGGGCATAGAAGAAATCGATCAAGACCCCCGTGCATTGGCTGATGCGACTTAAGTGCGAGGCATAAATACGCTGATTTTAGAGAGAAGCTTTTTCGTCGTGCCCGTTTTTAATTCGGCCTGCCGATCTAGGTCGGAATGTGAAAAATCAAAGAAAATGCAAAGCTCATGAATGCGTTGTTTGAAAAGATCTTCAATATCCACGGTTACATTTTGTTGGTGATCGACATTTGACATTAAGCGACACCCCCCATAACGGTTGCACGTCATCTGGTGCAGCCTTCAGCTTGTATAAATTATATGGGGTATTATATGAGTTGTGCACGCACAAGTATAGAGCTAACTTATCCACACCAATAAGATGTATCGGCTGGGCGTCTAAGCGAGGCTGTTAGGTTCACCGGGGGCGTTGAGGCTCCGGGCGGTGTGAGCTAGTCATCACTTTGCAAGGATTGACTGTTTTGATCTGCGACGGACTTGACCAGTTGGAACACGCGATTACGAACAGCGGGGCTAATGATGCGAAAATAATTGTGCACCAACTTAATGGATTCCGGCTGAATCATGGGGTCATGGTCAAACGAACTGGCGGGATTGTCCGACAGGGACTTTAATTTGGCAGAAGATGGCATTTCGTCGTAAAAATATGAAACCTCAACATCCAAAGCCTGAGCCATTTTATA
>JAESSV010000101.1 GCA_016763895.1 Magnetovibrio sp.
ACCTTCACTGTTCCCCCCTATTGGCACTACTCTTAAGCGAGGTATACCCGTAGCATATACAACATCCTTTATATTCAAACCTGTATCACTCAAATAATCAGTAATCCCTGAAAACGCTTCACCCACAATTAACTGATCTAAACTGGATGCGTAAAGATTTGCAAATCGTTTTAAAAGAAGCCGAACGCACGGGGGCGCAAATGCCGATGACGGCTTTGGTTGACCAATTTTACAAAGACGTTCAAGCCATGAAGGGGGGGCGGTGGGACACCTCAAGCCTGTTGCGCCGCTTAAGCCAAAACGATTGACCTAGATTTAGGCGTTATTCAATAATAAAGATCGCCCGTGGACGCGGCCCCGTGATGTCTTTGACATCCCAAACCAACCACGTAAAGCGTTTGTCATTGGGGTCTTTTTTGGTGTAAGTCGCATTGTGGGCCTTGATCGGCATATCGGTCTTAAACCGAATTTGGCCTTGCATGTTTAAGCCCATTTGCTTGATGCGTTTGCGGTTGGCCTTGGAAATAGATTTGGTTTCAAAAACGATATATCCGGAATTTTCTACGTATTTGAGCTGAAAAATCACCTCGTTGGTGCGCAAGAACGTCACCATTTTGGCTTCTAAAAGGTCGCCCTCGCTTTGCCAATTGATCTTAAAATGCCCTTTGCCAAAGTACTGAAAGTCCTTTGTTTTGGAATCGCGCAACATGTCTTTTTTGATGATTGCGACCTTTTCTTTTTCTTCCTTGGGCGTAATTTCCCCCGACATAATTTTGTTGAACAAGGTCAAATCGGCAAGGTAGCCATCAAAAAGCATGGTGTAATACCCCGAACGATTGACTTCGATTTCGGAATCAAACTTGACCGGAATGTAACAAGACGACAACATCAGAGCCATCGCGCACACAGCGACACCTTTGCCAAAAAAAGGCTTATAGAGATCTTTTAAGGAAGCGGGTATTTTCATCAACATTCTCGTTCAATATTATTTTCTGACTATAGCTTATTCTTTTGCTTTGGCGTCTGTCCACAACATTTCAAGTTCATCCAATGGCGTCCCTTTAACCGTGCGGCTTTGTTCCCAAAGTGAGGTTTCAATGTGGGAAAAACGGCTTTCAAAGCGCGAATTGGCGTGACGAAGGGCTGTTTCCGGATCAATTCCAAGTTTTCGGGACAAATTAACGCAGGTTAACAGCACATCACCCATTTCGTGTTCCATGGCTTTTTCGTCGCCGGATTTAATTTCCGCTTCTAATTCCGCCATTTCTTCTTGAAATTTATCGAATACGGGTTGGGTATCGGGCCAGTCAAATCCCACGCGAGCCGCTCGTTTTTGCAATTTGACCGCGCGCATTAACGCGGGAAGGCCGTGGCTGACGTCTGTTAAGGCCCCTTGAGGCCCACTTGTGTCCGCTTTGGCCTTGCGTTCTTGTTCTTTGAGGGATTCCCAATTTGCGATTTGATCATCGGCAGAATTGATGCCCGTTTGATCGGCAAAGATATGGGGGTGGCGGCGGACCATTTTTTCGGTGATGCCTTCAACAATGTCAAAAAAGTCAAAATCGCCTTGTTCCTTGGCCATTTGAGCATAAAAAACCACCTGAAATAACAAGTCCCCCAATTCATCTTTGATGGCGGTCATTTCGCCTTGATCAATAGCATCGGCAACTTCATAGGCTTCTTCGATGGTGTGCGGTGCGATAGAAGCAAAGGTTTGCTCAATATCCCACGGGCATCCGCCCTCAGGCGACCGCAATTTGGCCATCAATTCCAAAAGGCCTGAAAGACCGGAGGACAGGGGACTATCTGTCAAAGGACTTTGTGTCGAAAGGGTGGGAGATAGAGAATCTGTTTTATTTTTCATAGTCAAATGTAGCGCCGAGCCGAGACCTTAAGCAAGAGCCGACCACGGTGGTGGGGAAAGCTCTTGGCTCAACAGCTTTAAAAAGGCCGTGGTGCGGGCCGTTCGACCGTGTTGATGACCCAGCAAAGCCACCACACCTGCATCTGCAAGGCTATAATCTTTGAGCACCTGAACCAACGCACCAGATTTTAAAGTTTCGGCAACATCCCATTGAGAACGCAACAGAATGCCTTGCCCATCAAGGGCCCAGTTACGGGCAACTTCTCTTTCGTTGGTGGAAAGCACCGGGTTAATGCGAATGTTTTCAATTTCCCGAATAATAATGCAATCGTGCTGTTTAAGGTCTTGGGGTATTTGGGGTGTGCCATGCTTGGCAAGGTATTGGAAGGCGTTGCGTGACAGCTGACGGTGTAACGTCAAGGTTTCGGGCGATGTCTGCCAAAGATTTTGCAGCAGCAACCGTTGCAAAAAATCGCAAATCTTTAAGGCTTATCATTAAGAATTCCCTGAACATAGTACATAAAATAGTTAATTGTGTTCTACACGAAATGCATTAATCTAACACTGTCATCACTTTGGCCTTTATAGGATTGCAACCATGTTTAAGGATATTGAAACACCGCAACTCATCTTGGACAAAACCCGACTTGAGGCAAATTGCCAGCGTATTCTGGGGATTGCTGACAAGCACAAGATACTTTTGCGGCCTCATGTAAAGACATCTAAATGCGTTGAAGTGGCGAATATCGCAACAGCAGGGCGCATGAATAAAATTACAGTGTCGACCTTGAAAGAAGCGGCTTACTTCGCCAAAAATGGGTATTCAGACATTATGTATGCCGTCGGCATTGCCGCACATAAACTGGCTCATGTAAAACAGATTCAAGATGATTTTGTTGGCACAAACCTTCTTTTGATCACCGACAACGTAACGACAGCTCAGGCCTGTGTGGATTTTGCAGAAGCACAAAAAATAGTCTTAAACATCTTGATCGAGATCGATTGTGGTGAACATCGTGGTGGCGTCCAAGCAGAAGGGCGTGACCTTGTGGCTGTGGCAAAAGTGCTGACGTCTTCAAATGTTATCTGTTTTAAAGGTGTCATGACGCACGGTGGGCATTCCTATGCCTGTCAGGCCATATCAGAAATCCAAGATATAGCCGAAATTGAACGCCAGGCTGTGGTAACGGCATCACAACGGTTGGCCGCATTAAACATACCGTGTGAAATTGTAAGTGCCGGTTCAACGCCTACATTTCTCCATGCAAAATCGTTTTTAGGACTGACCGAAGCGCGCTGTGGTGTGTATGTATTTTTCGACTTGGCCCAATATTCCAGAAACATCTGTGCGCTTGACGATATTGCCTTGTCCGTTTTGACAACGGTCATTGGCCATAACAAACAAGGCGGGACGGTGTTGATTGATGCCGGAGCCTTTGCTCTTTCCAAAGACACCAGTGCCAATACGTTTCGTCCAGACGTTGGCTATGGCTATGTTTGTGATCCCATCACACTTAAACCTTATGAAGGCCTATCCGTCGCCGTCGTTCACCAAGAACACGGGGCAATTCCTGTTGCACATGAAGATTGGTACAAAAAGTTGCCCATTGGCGCCCAAGTGCGGGTTTTGCCCAACCATGCCTGTGTCACAGCCGCCGCATATGAAGATTATTTTGTTGTTGAAGACGGCGTATTCAGCGGCATATGGCCACGGGTCAACGGCTGGTAATTTTTTATATCAGGTCAATGGGTGCATTTCATTACAATGCGCAATAAATATTTTCTAGCTCACTACATTATGGGCTTGAATAAAGGAATAATGCAAAATGTAGTATGCCAATAAGACAGGAAAACAAAAAAAATCAGGGGAATTTAGTGAACTTAATAAAATAAACCATCACAAAAATACATAACAAAACAACCACATATAGTGTGCGACAGTTCTTTATGCACCGTATCCACACCCTATGGATAACTTTTATTACTCTTAAAAGGGGAGATTGTGTTTTATAATGTAGCAACATTAAAGCTAGGGGTTGCAGCCCCTAGCTTTAATGGAAGGAAGATAAGCCCTGAGAGCTATGCTTCCAATACGAATTTCTTATTAAGATATACGCATATCCACTTTCTTATAAGTCTCTCGTATAGTCAACACAGCTCTCTTCAACTCGCTGTTAAATCCTGTTGATAAGTGACAGCACAGAAGTGATGGAAAAGAGCAATGGCTCGTAAACCGACGAACAAAGAAGTGACTAGCAGACGTGCTGCTTCCGCAGCATCTAAGGTCTTACGTAATCCAAAATCTAGTACGGCTGCAAAAACGGCTGCTGCAACGGCGCTTACACAGCGTCCGAATAAAAAGTAGTAATAACTCCATACAAGAAAGGGTCGTGTCGTGATGACCGGCCCTTTTTGTTTGTCCTGCGTTTAACGACGATTTGACAACAGCTCAACACGCAAATCGTTTCCGACAAATGTAATGCCAAAAGCTCACAAGGCTCAAAGTGCTTCATTTTTGTAAGGATATCCAGGGCGTTCGCGTTTACACATGGCGAACCTCCCAGAGAGAGGGTTTTTTGGTTTTGTTTTATTGGGAGTGTTCTCATGAACATAA
>JAESSV010000102.1 GCA_016763895.1 Magnetovibrio sp.
AAAGCCTGAGCCATTTTATAGAGGTTGCTGGCGCCAACCCGATTGGCCCCATTTTCATACTTTTGGATTTGCTGGAACGTTACTTCAAGAGCCTTGCCGATTTCAGATTGGCTAATGCGCAAGCCGACACGCCGAGCTTTAAGCCGTTGCCCAACATGAATATCTATTGGATCAGGAGCTTCTTTCGGGGGACGTCTGCTCATAATAATCTAGCTCCTCAATGAATATAAACGATTTCGTTAATTGCTTGCATCCTTATACAACCATTCAACAGCGTCTGACAACTGAATGCAATAAAAAATGGAGTACTTTTGCTCTGTGCCGCCCATCCAGACGCGAGACGGCCCTAAACAGTTGACTTTACCAGAGCGATTGTGTAAATAAGCACACCAATCAGCAACATTGCTGTCAAAAATCCACCCACCGGTCATAACCAACGGGTGCCGCCAGTCTGCGATTTTCGCACGCTGGCGCGTTTTGCGTTACTTGGGGCGCGTTTTTCGTTACCTGGGGCGCGTTTTGCGTTATCTGAGGCGCATTTTGAGTTTTTTGGCACGGTTTGCGGGTTTGGACGAGTTAACAAGTGAAGAGAACGAATGTTTGAAGGTTTAACAGAGCGACTTGGCGATGTATTCGACAAGTTAAAAAAGCGCGGCGCGTTAAAGGAAGCGGATGTATCCGAAGCCTTGCGTGAGGTTCGTGTTGCCCTGCTTGAAGCCGACGTCGCCCTTCCCGTTGTTAAAGATTTCATTGCCAAGGTTAAAGTCGCCGCCGTTGGTGAAGACGTTGTGCGGTCCATTACGCCGGGTCAAATGGTGGTCAAGATTGTCCACGATGAACTGGTGGAAATGCTGGGTGCCGAACCTGAACCCTTGCGCGTTCATGGCAATCCGCCAAACGTTGTGATGATGGTGGGGCTGCAAGGTTCCGGTAAAACCACCTCGACCGCGAAAATTGCCGCACGCTTGACCCGGGTGGACAAGAAAAAAGTTTTGATGGCTTCGTTGGATATCTACCGTCCGGCGGCGCAACAACAATTGGAACAGTTGGGCGATCAAAATGGTCTGGCCACCTTGCCCATTGTTTTTGGTGAACAACCCGTCGCCATTGCCAAGCGGGCCTTAAAAGTTGGCCGCACCGAAGCTTATGACGTGGTCATCTTGGACACCGCAGGCCGCTTGCACATCGACGAAGTGTTGATGAAAGAAGTCGCCGACGTTCGTGATGCGGTTGATCCCGGTGAAACGTTGCTGGTCACAGACGCCATGACGGGGCAAGACTCGGTCAATGTGGCGAAAGAATTTGCAGATAAAGTCGGCATTTCCGGCATCGTGTTGACGCGAGTTGACGGCGATGCACGCGGCGGTGCGGCTTTGTCCATGAAAGCAGTCACCGACAAGCCCATTAAATTTTTGGGTGTTGGTGAAAAAATCGATGAATTGGACGTGTTTGACGCCAGACGTGTTGCGGGCACCATCTTGGGCCAAGGCGACGTGGTGGGGCTGGTCGAACGGGTGTCTCAGGTCGTTGAACAAGAAGACGCCGAAAAAGCCGCTAAAAAAATGCTCAAAGGCTTGTTCACCCTAGAAGACATGGGCCAACAATTGGGTCAGCTTCGCCAAATGGGCGACATCAAAGGCTTGATGAGTATGATTCCCGGCATTGGCAAGGCGAAAAAAGAGCTTGAAGCCGCCAATATCGACGACAAGAAAATTGCGCAACAACAAGCGGTCATTCAGTCCATGACACCGAAAGAACGCCGTAACGCAAGACTAATCAACGGATCACGTCGCAAACGTATTGCGGCGGGGTCTGGGACTTCTGTACAAGAGGTCAACCGCTTGCTCAAGCAATTCACAACGATGAGCAAGATGATGAAAAAGATGGGCAAGATGGGCAAAAGTGGCCGCATGCCACCCGGTATGCCTCAAATGCCGCCTGGAATGGGTGGCGGAACGCCTCCATTTAAGTAATGTGAGTAATTAAGTAAGTATTTTTTGTTTTAACATGTAACTGAACTAGAAAAGGATAACGCATCAATGTCTCTGCGTATTCGACTTTCCCGAGGCGGCGCTAAAAAACGCCCCTACTACCGTATTGTAATTACGGATAGCCGTAACCCCCGTGATGGCCGCTTTATCGAGCGTGTCGGCACATATAACCCAATGTTGGCCAAAGATGATGAAAAACGCGTCACCTTAAAAGAAGACCGCATTAAACATTGGATGGGTTTGGGTGCTTTGCCATCTGACCGCGTTGCTCGTTTCTTGGGCGCTGCTGGTCTTGCGGACAAGCCTGCTATTCCAAACCAAACCAAAAAGAACAAGCCCAAAGCAAAGGCTCTTGAGCGCATTGCTGAAAAAGAAGCAAAAGCGGCTGAAGCTGCTGCCGAAGCTGAAGCGGCTAAAGAAGCTGCGGCTGCTGCACCGGCTGAAGAAGCTGTGGCTGATGAGGCTGCGGCTGAAGCTTAGGCTTTGGTCGATGTGTTGGATCGGTCTGAAACGTGATGGCAAACCAAATCAAAGATGGGATTATCCCTGTCGGCGTCATTGGAGCCGCTCGCGGGCTTAAAGGGGATATGCGGGTTAAAAGTTATACCCAAAACCCAAAGTCAATTGGATCAATTGGAACGTTGACGGATGAAACCGGAACCAGGACGTTCGATTTGAAAGTCATCGGCTTTCAAAAGTCCATGGTTCTGGTGCGCATCAAAGGGGTTGAAGACCGAAGTGCGGTCGATACCCTGAAAGGCCAAACGCTCTATACGGCGCGTGATAGCCTGCCCCAGACGCAAGAGGATGAGTTTTACTTTTCCGATCTTCAGGGGCTTGATGTGGAATTGGTTGATGGTGAGCCTTTTGGGCATGTGGTTGAAGTCGAAGATTTCGGCGGTGGTCCATTCCTAGATGTGCAAAGCTTGAACCACGGTCAGGTTTTGATTCCGTTCACCAAGGCAAGTGTGCCCGTGGTGAACATTAAAGGACGGCGGATCGTGATTGATCCGCCAGACGGTTTGCTACAAGCCGGTGACCCGGAGCCGCAAGGGGATGGGTGACAAGAAACCGTGGCAAGCGGTGGCGCTGACTTTGTTTCCGGATATGTTTCCGGGCTCGCTGGGTCAGTCTCTCGCGGGCCAAGCTTTAGAGGGCAAGGCTTTAGAGGGCCACGGTTTACCCCGGTGGTCGATGGAAACGGTGGACATTCGTGGTTTGCCACGGACAAACACCGTACCGTAGACGACAGCCCGTGTGGCGGCGGTGCAGGCATGGTGATGCGAGCGGATGTTTTGGATTTAGCGATCCAAGACATGCAACACAAAACCGGTGGCTTGCC
>JAESSV010000103.1 GCA_016763895.1 Magnetovibrio sp.
ATTGTTGCTCATCGTCTCAGCACGATCCGAGACTGCGATGAAATTATCGTAATGCACAAAGGTAAAATCGTACAGCGCGGCAAACACGATGATCTTAAAGACGTGGAAGGCCTGTATTCAGAATTGATCAAGATGGGCTAAAGCCACAGCACGTCTTGATTTAAAACCTAAACGCAAAAGTAAGAGTAAGACAACATTGATGGAAAAGTTCCTGCACAAATTTGACGATGTCGCACAGGTTGCGAGCACCGGCAGCGACCACCCCCTCACTCTTGAAGGGGCTGACCGCTCATGGATCGTCGCCGAGGGCAATGTTGATGTTTTTCTGACGGGGTTAGATCCTGCACGAAAAGCCGTTGGCGCACGCGTACACATCGCGCGCACTCCACAGGACGGCGTACTCCTTGGTATGGATTTTTCACACGCACCTGATGACACAGGGGCCGCGCCCCGTGGTTATGTCGCCGTCGGCGTTCCGGGCACTAAGTTGCTTGAGGTTCCCCTCGAGAGCCTTCTCGCACGGGCCGCTGACCCCCAAGATCGCAGCATACTTTCTGGCCTTATCAATCACTGGACCAAAGCGCTGCTGAGCCGAGTGATCGACGCCCCACCCCCCGCACGATTGGTCGATACAAAAAACGAAAAGAAATTTGAGCTTAAGGCGCAAATGGCGTTTCGGCCCCAAGGCGAAAGCGTTTGGATCGAACAACAGTCCGGCACATCGACGTTTGTCGGCGATCCAGAATTCGGCGAAATTACGCCGGGAAGCTGCTTTCCTCTGCATGATCGCAGTTGGATTGTCGCACAAGCAGACGGGGAAATCGAAAGCACTCAAACTGAAAACTGGTTGGCGCGATCAGACATCCGAACACATTTAAATGCCTTCAATGCGGTGATATTCAATGCCATCAAGGTTGATTTTGAAAGACGTGAAATCAAAGAAATAAACCGTCTGAAGGCCAAACAGGAAAACGACATTGCCCTGATGGATGGGTCCATCAGAAAGCTCGCTGACGTCGTTCAGATGACAAAAACGCCTGAAGCTAGGTCGTCGGCCTTAGATCCACTTTTCATCGCATGTCAATGCATCGGCAAAGTTCTAGACATCACCTTTGTTGAGCACCCCGATGCAAAGACCGAGCGCGGACGCATCAACCCTCTCTCTGATATCGCCAAGGCCTCGCGGGTACGGTCCCGCAAAGTTGTCTTGAAGGGCGAGTGGTGGACCAAAGATCATGGCCCTCTGCTGGTCCATTTCGAAGAAGATGATCGTCCCGCAGCCCTGATCTGGGGCACGAAGGAATACGCTCTACATGATGCGACCCACGGCAAAGTGACCTCGCTTACAGCAGAACTTGCCGATGACCTTAAGTCCTTTGCTTACATGTTTTATCGCCCATTTTCAGAAACGGCGTTAAGCATTGTCGATGTTATGAAATTCGGCGCGTATGGTTCTCACAAAGACATTATGATGGTTGCCGGCATGGGCCTCGCCGGCGGTTTAATGGGGCTTGTGACCCCCCTTGCAACGGGCATGTTGTTCGATTCTGTCATTCCAGGGGCTGCTAAAGGCCAATTACTACAACTGTTTTTGACCTTAATCTCGGCAGTTTTAGCCATTTCCATGTTCCAACTTACGCGCGGCATTGCCATGCTGCGCATTGAGGGGCGCATGGACATAACCGTTCAGTCTGCCGTGTGGGATCGACTTTTGGCCTTGCCCGTACCGTTTTTTCGTAAATACTCTTCGGGTGATTTGGCGATGCGCGCCAACGGCATATCGGCTATTCGCCAAGCCTTGTCTGGGCGAACGGCGGAAGCCATTCTCAGCGCAATATTTTCTATCTTTAACTTAGCATTGCTCTTCTATTACGATTCAATGTTGGCCCTTGTGGCTTGTGCGCTCGTGGTGTTGGCATTGACCATCACGATCACCGTTAGCATAATTAAGCTCGGTCACGAACGTAAGCTAGCAACCCTTGACGGCAAGATTGCAGGACAAGTCCTGCAACTTCTTTCCGGCGTTTCAAAGCTTCGTATAACAGGTGCCGAAGGGCGTGCGTTTTCACGTTGGGCTGACAAATTCACGGAACAACGGGCGATCACGTTTAAGGCAGAGAACATTGCCAACGTCCTTGAAACGTTCAACTCAATTTTTCCACTGGCCTGCTCCATGACCATCTTCGGCACAATGGCCTTTTATTTTAAAGGCAACGGACTTTCGACGGGTGAATTTCTGGCTTTCAATGCCGCCTTTACAAGCTTCCTGACCGCAACCTTGTCCATGACCGGGGTTTTTGTCACGGTGCTTGCAATCATCCCAATGTATGAGCGGGCGAAGCCTATTTTAGAAACGCTACCCGAAGTGAGCGAAGCCAAGGCTAACCCAGGCCACATGGCCGGTGAGATCGAAGTCAACCATTTGACCTTTAGCTATAGCGCTGAAGGCCCCGTGATCCTTAAGGGCATCTCGCTCCATATCGAACCGGGACAGTTCGTGGCCTTCGTTGGTTCTTCAGGGTCCGGAAAATCAACGTTACTGCGCTGTCTTTTGGGATTTGAAAAACCTGATTCTGGCTCCATATACTATGATGGTCAGGACCTTGCTGGCTTAGATATCACCGAGGTCCGTCGTCAACTTGGTGTGGTGTTACAAAATGGCCAATTAATGGCTGGCGACATTTTTTCCAACATTGTCGGCTCTCTTCCCCTGACCATAAAAGATGCGGAAGACGCGGCACGCATGTGTGGCTTGGACAAAGACATCGAAGACATGCTCATGGGCATGCACACTCTGGTGAGCGAAAGTGGTGGTTTATCCGGCGGGCAACGGCAACGCTTGTTGATCGCACGTGCGATCGTCAATCGGCCGCGCATTCTGTATTTTGATGAAGCCACCAGTGCCCTCGACAACAAGACGCAAGCAATTGTCAGCGCAAGTCTCGATAAACTAGAGGCGACGCGGGTGGTCGTTGCACACCGTCTTAGCACAATCGTAAATGCCGACAAGATCTTCGTTCTCGACAATGGCGAAGTTATCCAGCAAGGCACCTACGACGAACTCATGCAGCAGGACGGATTGTTTTCTGTCTTAGCAAAACGACAAATTGCATAGGAATTATGAACATGTTTTTGAGCAATAACCGTCTCCCGCTCCTCGCCGCTGTCGGCATACTTACGATGCTGCTATCTGGTTGCATTGAGAAAAACCCCAAAGATGAACGTGCAAGTCGGGCTGCCGAGGCGACGGGGGATATCCTTATCGGAACGGTTTGGCCGCTGACCTCTGCTAAGAAAGACCTTAAAAATGGTGTGATTTTAGCTCAAGAGCAAATCAATGCTGCTGGTGGAATTATGGGGCGCCAAGTCAAAATCCAATTTCAAGATGATCAAAGAAACATAACTAAGGGCATTCGTATCGCTTATGATTTTGTTTCAAATCCAGACATGGTTGCGGTGATCGGGCACCTTGATTCCTATATTTCTTTAGCGACCGCGTCGGTCTATCAGTTTGGCGGAATGCTGATGGTTACTCCTGGGTCCAGCGCCACAGAAATCACGCAACAAAATTTTGATTTGGTCTTTCGCACGATTCCCAACAACTTTGACCAGGGTTATCAGTTGGCTACCTATGCTAAGGACATGGGCTACAAACGGGTGATGCTGTATTATATCAAGAATGCGTATGGCCGAGATTTAGCCAATGCATTTGAAAATGCTGCAAACAAGCATGGTCTTCAAATTATCGACCGGATCTCTTATTTGAAGGGCGCCAGCAACTACCAGCGCGCCATGCAGTATTGGGCTGACTTCTACAGCTTTGACGCCATATTTTTAGCAGGCTCACTTCCCGAAGGCGCCGAGATTATTCATCAGGCGCGAAAGGTTGGCATCACCCAGCCCTTCTTTAGCGCGGCTGGCCTAGATGCAAATACCTTGATTGAAAATGGCGGCATTGATGTCGAGGGTACCGTTGTGACGTCATTCTTCCATCCCGACATGCAACTCCCTGAGTCTATCGCCTTTACCAAACGCTATGAAAAGCGGTTCGGAAAGCGCCCAGATTCTGCCGCAGCACAAGGGTACGACGCCCTCATGCTCTTGTCCCATGGCATGACCGTGGCGAACAGCACCGTACCCGCCGATGTCGCTGCCGCGCTGCACCAAACAAAGGATTGGCGTGGGGCCACCGGCACTCACACGGTGGCACCGAACGGCGACATGATTAACAAAAAAATCGTCAAAAAACTCGTTCGAAATGGTGCTTTTGCGTATATCCCGTAATTGACCATTTCGGTAATTTTGAACCGAAAAAACCGTTAATGAGTGCACCTGAAAATGGCTCGTTGCGCATATAATAATGTATTGGAAAACGATGATGGGCTTGGTTCAAAAATTTTCAATCACGATCTTTAGCATTGTCATGCTTGCGACCGCTCTTAATTCATTTCTCAATTATATCAATTATGAAAACACCTATTCTGCTCATGTGCAAATGCGCTATGCCGTCATTGCAGGTGACTGAAAAACACAATTGAGTTTGGCCTCGGGACCGGCCTCAACCTCGCCAATATCAGCACGGTTCAGTCTTTGATAGATGACACGGTGACACGTCAGAGTGACATTGCAATCCTTACGGTTTTTGACAGTTGGGGAAACATCCTCTTTTCAAACGACCATGCTAAAACCGGTCTAACCGTAGCCCCGTCATGGTTAACTCAACAACGCAATGTGGATCAGACGAGCATGAAGCTTGCCTTTGAAGGCGCACAAGTTTTTGGCACCCCACTTCTAAATGGCTTCAACGCACAAGTCGGTACGCTTGCGCTTGGCTATTCCGATAATGTTGTTCAAGCCAATTTGAGGAACACAAAAATAAGTATGCTGCAAAATTTTGCAGTGATTATTGGTGCAAGTGTTGTGCTGATCATTTTAAGCGTCATCTTTGCTAGTCGCGGCTTGCTCCAAAAAACCAAACCGGTGACGTTCCCCCAGGCCGAACCGTCACAAAGATTCAGCATGCGCGCCAAGATGCTTTTGATCGCATTTTCTGCCCTGCTCCTGGCCAACGGTGCGGGGGCCTATCAGGCCCTGTCAATTTTCAAGGCTCAATTAAGCCCGGAAATTTATGCGCACTCGCTGGCCATTGGGGTCACCACGACCACGATTATTGATAAGGCATTGCAGGCCGGAATTCCGTTCACCGATCTCGTTGGTGTTCCCGAATCCTTAGATCTCATGCGGGAAGCGAACCCATCGGTTCTCTATGCCGCAATCGTCGACACCAACGGGACCCTTCTCTATCAAAGTGGGACCATCACTCGCGCACTCGGTCGTCACTTCAGAGATAGCGTTTCGATGGGGGATACGAACGGACCTGCGGCTGGTTATCTTAATTCAAGTTTCACCATTTCCCTGCAGGGAAAGCCGTTGGGAATGCTGTATTTGGGGCAAGATGAAAGCCTTATCCGTAAAATTATTAACGAAATTTCATACGATATATTGACGGTTATTGTGGTCTCAATGCTGATTGCATTCGAACTTCTGTATTTCATAGTCGGTTATGTCATGGCACCACATTCCGACCCTCACGGCCCCGGTGCCCACATTCGGGAAGACAAAACCACGGCTAAAGATGAAGACCATATGAAGAGCATATTGCAGGGAAAAATACGTCCGGCACTCTTTCTTTTGGTGTTTTCAGAATCCATGTCCCTATCATTCTTCCCCATGTTTGTTGAACAGTTTTACGTCCCCATTTCTGGAATATCAAAAGAGATTCTGATCGGCTTACCGATCTCGGCATTTATGTTGGTGTGGGCTATATCCTTGCCATTTTCTGGCGAATGGTCTGATAAAGTTGGGCGCCGGAAGCCCTTTATCATTGGTGCCCTTATCACGGCCGCAGGGTTGGTCATGACAGGATTATCGCACAGTTATTATGAGCTTCTTGTGTGGCGCTCCTTCACCGCCGCTGGCTATGGAATCATTTTCATAACGTGTCAGGGCTATATCATAGATCATTCCACGATGAAGACGCGCGCCAAAGGGATGTCCATGTTTCTCGCGGGGTTCTTCGCGGGCTCCCTAAGCGGTGCTGCCATCGGGGCGATTTTGTCACAGCGTATAGGCTATGAAAGCACTTTCATTCTCTCCGCTGCCTTGTCTCTTGGCGCGGCCGCCTTTGTTTATGCTTTTATTCAGGAGTCTGCCAACCGCGCCCAAAAATCTCATATTCCGAATTTGAGCATTGCAGATTATAAGACCATATTTTCCAATCCTAAGTTTCTCGCCCTGACGTTTTGCGTGGCTATTCCAGCTAAGGTTTGCTTGACGGGTTTCCTGTATTACACGGGACCTATCTTCCTGAAAACGATTGGTACGGATCAATCTTCAATTGGCCGTGTTCTTATGGCTTATGGCCTCGCAATTATTATTGTTTCACCTCTTTCCGCACGGTTCGCAGACAAATTTGGCAACCGAAAGTTATTTGTCATCGGCGGCAGCCTATTGGCGGGTCTCGCTGTTCTTATTCTTGGTTATTTTGACACCTTGATCGCGGTCGTATTCAGCGTCACGCTCTTGGGCATTGCACATGCGATTAGCGTTTCGTCACAGCTCAGCTTAGTTATCGAAATTTTCGATGATGAAAAATCGACCGTTGGAATGGGAAAGGTTGTCGGAATTTTCCGATTTATTGAGCGATTGGGTAGTGTCATCGGCCCTATCTTGGCTGGGGTCCTTATCGGCATAGGCGGGTTTAATGACGCCTTTATCGGGATTGGCATGATGACACTGATCGGCATTGCCATATTTGCGCTTGTCTTCGCCAATAAAGCGCCCCCCAAATCAGAAGTTTCCACAGTTGATGGTATGGGGGGGCGATAG
>JAESSV010000104.1 GCA_016763895.1 Magnetovibrio sp.
GCGGGGCGCGTGCCTGCCGTCATCTATGGTGACAAAAAAGACTCTGTGATGATTTCTATCGATCCGAAAGAATTGAAAAAATTCATCTCAACGGGAAGCTTTTTTGCTCACTTGGTCGAAATCAAAGACGGTAAGGACAGCCACCGCGTCATCGTGCGTGACATCCAACTCGACCCGGTTTCCGATAGACCTTTGCACATTGATTTCATGCGTGTGTCTAAGGGTGTCAAAATCGCCGTCAACATTCCACTTCATTACCTCAACGAAGAAGAATCACCTGGCCTTAAACAAGGTGGTGTTTTGAACATTGTGCGTCATGAAGTCGAACTTTATGTGTCTCCGGAAGCAATTCCAGAATACATTGAAGTGGATTTGGGCGGCTTTATTTTGGGTGATTCCATCCATATCAGTGCCGTCAATTTGCCTGACGGAACGTCCCCAACCATCGCCGATCGTGACTTTACGGTTGCGACCATCGCGGCTCCATCTTCTGTTAAATCTGCTGGTGTAGATGACGACGAAGATGCAGATGGCGAAGGTATCGAAGGTGAAGAAGGCGAAGCAACGCAAGAGGGCGAAGAAGCGTAAGCTTTTTTGCAATTTTCATGCTTTTGGTTGTGGGTCTTGGAAATCCTGGCGAAAAATACGCACGGAACCGACACAACATCGGATTTATGGCGGCGGACGAAATCGTTCGCCGCCATTCCTTTTCGCCTTACCGTTCCAAGTTTCAAGGCAAATTGTCCGAAGGCAAAATTGGCACCGAAAAAGTCTTGGTGTTAAAGCCACAAACGTTCATGAACGAGTCGGGTCGGGCCGTCAAAGAATTGGTGACGTTTTATAAACTTGCACCCCAAGATATTATTGTCTTGCATGACGAACTTGACCTTGTGCCCGGAAAGCTTCGCATCAAGCGCGGCGGCGGGCATGCCGGACATAATGGATTGCGATCCATTCATGCCCACGTTGGCCCCGATTACGCCCGCGTGCGTTTGGGCATTGGTCATCCCGGCGATAAAAACAAGGTGTCGGGTTACGTTCTTAAAGATTTTGGCAAAGCGGACCAAGACTGGCTAGAGCCGTTGGTCGACGCGGTTGCCGACAACATCGACTTGGTTATGACCGAGCGAGATGCCGATTTTTCGACACGGGTGGCGCAAGCCGTACGCCCAAATAAAAAGGATTAAAGCGGATGGGTTTTAAATGTGGCATTGTTGGGCTTCCCAACGTTGGTAAATCGACGCTTTTTAACGCGTTAACGGCAACGGCTGCGGCTGAGGCTGCGAACTTCCCGTTTTGCACCATTGAGCCCAATGTGGGCCGGGTTGGTGTGCCGGATGCGCGTTTGGATAAAATTGCCGCCATTTCCGGGTCCAAAGCCATCATCCCCACCCAGCTTGAATTCGTCGACATTGCGGGTTTGGTGCGGGGCGCGTCCAAAGGCGAAGGTTTGGGCAACCAGTTTTTGGCCAACATCCGCGAAGTGGACGCGATCATCAAAGTGGTGCGGTGCTTTATTGATGAAAACGTTACCCACGTCGAAGACACTGTCGATCCCATTCGCGATGCGGAAACCATTGAAACCGAATTGATGTTGGCGGATATGGACAGTTTGGAAAAACGGGTTAATCCGCTGGCCAAAAAAGCCAAAAGTGGCGACAAAGATTCCAAGCAACAATTGGACTTAATTCAACGGACTTTGGCGGTCCTTGAAGACGGCAAGCCTGCGCGCACGTTAGAGGTTTCCGAAGACGACAACAAAGCGTTTCAAATGTTGCAATTGTTGACCTCGAAACCGATTTTGTATGTGTGCAATGTGGATGAAGAATCGGCCGCCGACGGCAACGAATTGTCAGCGGCCGTCGACAAAATGGCCGCCGAACAAGGCGCCAATTCCGTGGTGATTTCGGCTCAAATCGAAGAAGAAATCAGCACCCTTGATTCCGATCAAGACAAACAAGAATTTTTGGAAACCCTGGGTCTTGAAGAAACCGGCCTCACCCGTGTGATCCGTGCGGGTTATGACCTGTTGAGCCTGATCACATTCTTTACCGTTGGCCCCAAAGAAGCCCGCGCGTGGACCATCCACAAGGGCGATTTGGCCCCCCAGGCCGCCGGAGCCATTCACACCGATTTCGAACGCGGCTTTATCAAAGCAGAAACAATCGCTTATGATGACTTCATTGAGCTGGGCGGCGAACAAGCTTGTAAAGAAGCCGGAAAAATGCGCCAAGAAGGTAAAACCTACACGGTCGCCGACGGCGATTTAATGCTGTTTAGGTTTAACGTCTAGAAACAACCAGACCCGCTGCAAACCCAAGCTCCGGTTGAGACGTTGGTGTTGAAGGTATCAATGCTACTGTTTAACGAGTTAATTTGCATGCTTGTTTGAAAGTCTCGCCAAGCTTGATTTTGTTTTTCATCGCCGATTGCCTTGCCTTTTTGGACGCTTTGTTCGCTGTTCATAATGAAGTCATTGTTTTTGCGCATGGCTTGAACAATGCCGTAATTGTAGACCGCGTAAGGGATTAGGCCTTTGTAAAGGCCATACCGGAGCTTGCTGATTCGCGCGGCAAGAATATCTTCCGTTGCCGACGTGGGAACGCCGGCGGCCTCACGCAATTGCGTGCAGTTGCGAGCCGAGGATTCCAACAATTGAATGGCGGCGACTTCCGTTTCAGAAGCAATAACACTGATGTGCAGCATGTCGCGGGTGGGAATATCGCCGGGCTTAATCGGTATTTTACCTTTTAAATGGTTAAACTTTGCATTCCCAAACAAGCCCGCACAAAGAGCGTTTCCTTTGGCCTGTGTCTCTTGGGAAAAAGGCGACGAGTTGTAGACGTATGGAACCAAATCTTTTGGAACACAGGCTATAACAAAGAGCAAAATAGGGCACCAAACAAGTTGACGTAATGCGTGCATAGATTATTATCCTATTTCTTGTAAATTGTTAAGAAGGGGGAGATCATGAAAAAAGTAAGCATATTAGCCTTGATGGCTTTAAGTTTAACAGGGTGTTCGGCGAAGTATGATGTCGCTGGATTATTTGAATCCAGCGGGCAAGCTTTTGTCGGCAACGTTGCCGTCTCGTCCATGGGGCAATCGGGAACCATTGATGTTTCCAGCCTTGATGGAACTGTCCAATGTACGGGGACGTCAGAGGTCACAAAAATGCCCTCCGGGTATTCGTTGATTGGTGCACAAGGTCGGGCATCGGCCACTTGTAACGATGGTCGAACGTTTAAAATTGATTTTACCCAATCGACGGAAACAGGTGGAAATGGGCAAGGCATCGACAGCAATGGGGGGATTATGACCCTCTACTTCGATAGCACCTCTGGCTTGGCCAGATCTCATTTGAATCAGCAACGTCTGAATTCCCTTGTTCAATAGGGCCAACTTAAATGCGCCCTAGATAAAGTCTGCCGCGATGCGGACGGCGCGGCGGCGGACTTCATCGGCGATCTCACTTTGCGACGTATTTCGGCCCCCGGCATAGACCGTAAACTGGGTGGTGAAGGTTTTCTTGAAGCCCCGCGCATAGACTTTTTCTTGGCGGTTGGGGTCGTCAATATTGGCGAGCTTGCGGCTGCGGCTGAAGGTCACCCGTTTTTTGGATATGCGGTACTTTTTCACCACGCCAAAGGTGACTTCGGCCACCACCATATAGGTATCGTCGGTGGCATACATGCCCAATATATTGCCCAGCGTGGCCCCGGTTGCGGTGGCAATGATGTTACCTTTTTGGGTGGCGCCGCCGTATGTGGACCCCATCAAGGCGCCGATAATGCCAAATTCGGTTGATCGATTGGATTGAATTTGGCCGCTGTACATGACGTTAATGTCCATCATTAACCCAAACCTATCGCCGTCCGTGGGCTCATAGCCTTTGGCTTTATAGGCAGATTTCAAATTATCTGTGAACGAAGTTAGATTAAATGTGGTGTCACCCGAGGTGTTGCGTGTGCGCACCTTAATGGATCGATTAACATAGAAACTGGCATCCGTGACCAGGTTTTTTTCGATCGCCGAGCCATATAATAACCCAGTTTTTTCATCAATAACCATGCCCATGCGGGGTTTGTTGGGCGGCGCACAAGCGCTGAGTCCGAAAACGAGGCAAGCGAATGAAAGGGTGCTTAGGAAGCGTTTTGTGTGGGTCATTTTATCCTTTCCCCTTAAGGCGTCCCGTCGGATCGACGTTATAACCAATGAGATGTTCGTTGATGAAATTGATAAGTTCGGAATAATGTATGGAAAAATTCATGCCCGTTGAATCGGTGCGGCCCCATGTGTTCATGCCAATCACGCGATTCTTTAAAAACAACGGCCCGCCGGAATTGCCGGGATTAACGGCGGCATCCGTTTGCACAAACAACACGTCTTTGCCGCCCGACCATTTGGGCAAATTGATGCTGTAATGTTTGCGAATGGCGCTGACGATGCCGCGTGTGATGGAAAATTCGTTGTGCATGGGGTGACCGATGGCTTCGACCGCCATGCCCGGGTTAAGGCCACGCCCGGTGAAAAAAGCCACAGGACGTCCGCGTCGTTCGACCTTGACCAAGGCAATATCCAACCGGGCATCATGGCCCAACACGGTGCCATAGGTTTCTGCACCATCATAGGTCTTCATTTCCACAAAACGATGCCCTTCGACCACATGCCAATTGGTCATGATCACGGTGGGGGTGACGTAAAACCCGCTGCCCAAAGAACCTTTCCCTGTATAGATTGCGACGACGCTGTCGAAACGCGGGTCGTTTAAGGAACGGGCATCAAATTTATTGGCTTCAAGGTCTTCTAAAACTTTTGTCTGTTCTGAACGGATCAAGCGCCTTAAGGCTAAAGCAGACGTGTACGGTTTGGCCTCGGATGTTTTGGCTTGAAGATCCTTCAGCACATCGGACAGTTCAATCAAGAGCTCGTTTCGCTCATAATTGTCCAAAGATTGCTCGGTATCGAGTTTCTTGCGAATGGCCTTTCTGCGGGGGTCTCGAGCCGACAGTCGATAGGCAATTTTAAAGCGCCGATCTTCAAACACATCCACGGTGGTGCGAATGTATGTTTTCAGCTGACGATCGATAAAATAAATGCGCGCGCTGAGTTTGCGCCGGGCTTGAACATCGGCCTGGTCATAATAATAAGCAAAGATAATGGGCGGGCCCACGGCTTGGGGGGCCATGCCGTACTGAGCTTGCGGGGCCGCATTGGCGATTGTTGCCGCAAAACCTTCGGCTCCGCGCACAGGGTCGTCTGGTCCGATGGACAGGGGGGCTCCTTGAAAGCCCAAAAACACGCTTGACGAAAAGGATTTCAGGTTTAAGACCCGGCGAGAGGCTTTGGCATTAAAGACATCTAAAACAATTGCATAGCGCGGAGAAGAGGCGAGGTTTTCGGGGTCAAGGGCTTCACCCAGTTCCACCATGTCTGCGGTCATGTCGTCGTTTAAAGCAAAGGACGCGGCAAAATCGATTTCACCGCTGCGCAGCAATGTTTGGCTGGTGGCTTCGGCGACAACAACGTGTTTAAGGTCCGTAATCGAAGCCGCCATCGCGGGCAGGGCGCCCAACATAAGCAACGCCGTATAGAAACTTGTCCAAAGCACCTTCATGGAGCCCACCCATCGCTTGCACGTAAAAATATTCATAATGGCTACAATATGACCGTATTGAGAAAATGGCAAGTTCCGTTATGACAGGTTTAATCTTGCGAATTGGTGTGTTCTGTTTGATAACAGGGGGCAACTGAAGCACATCACCTTGAGGGAACGTTCGGCATGACCATAACTGAAAACACACCTGTCATCGGCATCATTGGCGGCAGCGGGATTTATGAAATTGACGGGCTTGAAAATACCCGTTGGGAAAAGGTCGAAAGTCCCTTTGGCGAAGCCTCGGATGAATTGTTTTTTGGCGAACTCGACGGCCAAAAAATGGTCTTTTTACCCCGTCATGGGCGGGGCCATCGTATTCCCCCATCTGAATTAAACTACCGCGCAAATATTGACGTTTTAAAACGCGCCGGAGTCACCGAGATTTTGTCCGTGTCCGCGTGTGGGTCTTTAAAAGAAGAGTTGCCGCCGGGAACGTTTGTCATATGTGACCAGTTTATCGACCGCACCTTTGCCCGCACAAAAAGTTTCTTTTCCACCGGACTGGTGGCTCACGTGTCGTTGGGCGACCCCGTGTGCACCCGTTTGGGGGATGCGTTGGA
>JAESSV010000105.1 GCA_016763895.1 Magnetovibrio sp.
AATGTCACCGGCTTTGAACAATTCATAGTTCCCAAATTCGCGAAAACCCCACTCGAGTAGGCGTTGCGATTCCGATGAGCGCATTTTTTTGGAGGCCAAGCCGTTTACAACCAAAACCAAACGCCGTCCTTTGCGCACAGCCGTGCCCGTTAACCCATACCCACTTTCCTTGGTATGGCCGGTTTTCAAACCATCCGCGCCCATATTTTTGTAAATCAAAGGATTGCGATTGGATTGCTTGATGCCATTAAAAACAAAGGATTTTTCGCCGAAGTAGTGAAAATATTCGGGAAAACGTTCGGCTAAAATTTGCGCCAATTTAGCCAAATCTCTGGCACTGACCCGGTGTTCAGGATCGGGCCAGCCCGTGGAGTTTTTAAAAACGGAATCCATCAATCCCAAATCCCGAGCCCGTTCCGTCATATCAGACGCAAAGGAGGCTTCGCTGCCACCAAGAGCTTCGGCCACGACGATACAAGCGTCATTTCCAGATTGCACGATGATGCCACGGATCAGGTCTTCGACCCGAACCCGCATGGCCGGTTCTAAAAACATCGTAGACCCGCCTGTTCTGGTGCCCCCCCGGCGCCAAGCGTCTTCGGACACATAGAATTTATCATCCAGCGACAAGCGACCGTCTTGAAGACGCTCAAAGACCATAAATAAGGTCATCAGTTTGCTCATTGATGCCGGAGCCATGAGTTTGCTGCCGTTTTTGTCGAGCAAAACAGCACCCGTGGTCGTATCGATCATATAGGCATGTGACGCAGGTGTTTCCAGCGCTTGAGCGGAAACAAGGGTCACAAAGCAGAAGGTGGTGGTAACAAAGATGAGGCCTAAGCGGCGAAAATAATGCATGATAAAAGTCTTATGATGAAGGTCTATGAAGAATCCAAGCCACTTTACGCGTCCTCGGGGCGGCGGTCTACTATTTCACACCCTGTCCAGTCTCAATAATGGTGCGTGCGCCAGCAAATCCAGCATTGATGACATCAGACAACAAGCGGTCGACTTCCATAACACTGGAAACGGGGCCGACGCGCACCCGATATAGGTTGCGTCCGTTGACCGGAATAGAACTCACGACAATGTTGCCAACGGAAGATAAAGCGCTTTTAACCCGTTCCGCATTCGCTCTGTTGCCAAAGGCTCCGGCTTGAACATACATGCGGGTCAAAAGCACGGGCTGTTGGCCTATGGGGTTTTTGATTTCTTGTGGGATTTCAGCAGGAAGGGGCTGGTTGCTCACAACGGGGGGCAAAGATTGACTGACCACGGGTTGGGAAGAAATCGAGCTCACATTTACCTTGATCGGAGAATCAGCCTGGGACAGTTGCTGGCGCGGGGGCTGGGCACGTTGGGCCAGGTTAAGGCTTTGTTGGGTGAGGACTTGAACACGCACTTGTGCGGTTCCTTGTCCTTCAAAACCCAACAATTGAGCCGCTTGTTTTGACATGTCGATGATACGGCCCGGTTTAAAGGGGCCTCGGTCATTGATTCGCACCACAAGCGAACGACCGTTTCCGAGGTTCGTCACCCGCACGATTGACGGCAAAGGCAGGGTTTTATGAGCGGCAGAAACCTCCCATTGGTTAAAAATTTCTCCGTTTGCCGTGGGTTTGCCATGGAAGTTTGGACCATACCAAGACGCTATTCCCGTGCGATCATAGGTCCAGTCTTCGGCAGGATAATACCATACCCCTTTGACTTGATAAGGTTTTCCAACTTTGTATGTGCTTTTTTGCTCGGTGGTTTTCCCCAATTTTTTGGCCGTCGCCATAACAAAGCGCGTTTCCGCACACGCACTTAAAACCACAGCAGCCGTCAGCAGCACGGATAGGGTTCGAAGAGGACCAAAATTTAATAAGTGCTTCACGGAATATCCTTCAAGAAATCAATCAATCGCGAATCTTTATAAACTATCGCACTTTGGTCTTGAGGAAGTGTAAACACTTACAAACCTTTTCGAACGTGTTTTAACAAGCTGGGCGATGGGTAACCATCGGGCACCAGCCCGGCTTTGCGTTGAAAGGCTCGAATGGCCTCGCGTGATTTGGGACCAACAACACCATCGACACCCCCCGTATCAAAACCAAGTGCGCTCAGGCGTTGTTGCAAAATCCGCCCTTCGTCAAAGCTTAACCCGGTATCATTTTTAGGCCCAAGTTTGCTGAGTTTTGGCGCCCCCAAAAGGCGATCGGCTAAGTGTCCAACGGCTATGGCATAGAAAATTGAGCGGTTCCAGACCATGATGGTGCGAAAATTTCCATAAACCAAAAATGCTGGTCCTTCGGCACCCGCCGGGGTGACAACACTGGCTTTGATGTCGACATTGGGCAGATGAGATCCATCCAAGCGGCGCACGCCCAAGGCTTGCCACCCCGCCAAAGTCTTTTTGACTTTTAGGCTGGCCTGATTGAAATCAAATCCCTTGGGCAAAGTGACCTCCCTGCCCCATATTTCATCGTCTTTCCAGCCTGATTTCGTGAGAAAATTGGCTGCGGACGCATAAGCATCAAGCTTATTGCCCCAAATGTTCTTTTTGCCATCCCCATCATAATCTTGGGCATAGGCCAGAAACGTGGTGGGGATAAATTGGAAATGCCCCATGGCCCCGGCCCACGACCCCTTTAATTTTGCAGGAGAAATATGCCCTTGGTCGAGAATTTTAAGGGCGGCCATCAGCTGAATTCTGAAAAATTTACTGCGCCGGCCGTCATGGGCCAGCGTGGCTAAGGCCGCAATGGTTGGAAAGTAACCTTCTGATAGGCGCCCGAAATCTGTTTCAAGTCCCCAAAATGCAACCAAGAAACGCGGTTGAATGCCATATTTGGCTCCGATTTCGTCCAGAACCTTTTTGTTTTCTGCAAGTTTACGTTGGCCTTTTTTGACGCGCTGATCATTGATCAGTTTGCTCATGTAATCGCGAAAGGTCCAGGTGAATTCAGGTTGGCGGCGATCCAGTTCAAGCACACGGGGGATGGGCTTTAATCCCGTAAGGGCAGCGTCCAAAGTCTTTTTAGATATGCCCTTCTGAGACGCTTCAACGCGCAGTTCAGACAGCCAGGTTTTAAACGAAGCGTCTTGAGCAAAACTCGGCGAAGACCCGATGATAAGAGCGAACAAAAAGAGAGCTAAAGTTAAGCGCATGAGCTTCACCTAAAAGAGAATCCAACAACACAATACTTTTGACACAGTCTTTGGCGATGGGAAAGCTTGTTTCGTTCCCCCCATAGGCTTTCTGGATTTAAAGATCTCGAAAAAAATGCTGCTCGACCGAGGCCCGACATTTTATCTATATGCTGTGTAGCAGAACGACACGCATACAATAACCATCACTCATAAGATAATCTTATATACAAATAACTATGCATAAGAAATCAGCATGCATAACTGTGGTATATGGCCGATAAATCGCGGCTGTTGGTTCGGGCAATTCTGGGGACTCTTAGAGCTTGTATCGGTTAGGTTTTGGAAAATCCCCTAACCACCGATGTCATCACTGTCATCACTGTCATCACTGTCAATGGTGACGGCGACGATATCGATCTCATCGGTTTGTTCGCTCATGATTTTGAGCGCTTCAGAACGGTTGTGAGCAAAGATAAAATCGTTCACATCATCATTTGAGCCATCGCCTAGCTTTTCCAAAGCTTATGGGTGAATAAAATTTATATTTATATAACATACTATTTAATGCAGAGCGCGTTATCAGCCAGACTTATATAAAATATTTGCGTAAATATATTGACGATACCCACTTAGTCATGGCTTAAAGGGGACTTAAAGGGAGCTTTGAGGGACAATATTTAAAGCTTCGGTTGATGTTAAACTTGAGGATATGGCACGCACATGGGAAAAATCGTTAAATTTTTTGGCACTTTGGTTCTGGGTATCACCCTGACCTTGGTCATCTTTGGGCATGTGACCATGGTCTTGATTTATTCTTTTGACTATCTTCTTGAAACAATTTTTCCCACAACTCCAGGAGCCTATTCCAGCCTTTGGATCGTGGGTGCCTCTATATTTCCGGGGGGGCTGATGTATCTTTTGGGAACTTTTTTGGAACGTATGGGCCCCAGCGCAGAAGCTCAAGAAAAAGAAGAGGCCATTAAAGCGGCAAAGGCGGCGGGAACGATCATTGGGGCCAAGCCTAACAAAAAGTCATAAGCCAATATCCTGCGCCCCAGTTTTGTCATAAGCCCAGCTCTAAAGCCCAGGTCTAAAGCCCGGGTCTAAAGCCCGGTTCTAAAGCCCGGGTCTAAAGCTTGGGCAACCTCAGGCTGAATCTTGAAAAAAATCAAGCTGCCATTCCATTTCTTCAATGGTGTACGGGTATTGACCATCGAAGCTGCCTTGCACATCACGTGGCGGGATTTTTGCGATGCGCTTTTGGATCGCAACCGCCGTTGTCATGCTTAACTGAGCTTTCCAACACATCGAAATAATGCCTTTAACGCTGGCCAGTTCAAAAATATTGGTCACGCTGTTGGGGGTTAATTTTGTTTTTAAGGCCAGAGAGACCTTCACAAATTCAATTTCTGCGGCCTGAGCGGCTTCATGGATGGCAACATCGTTTAACTTACCCTTTGCAAAAAGCTTTCTTGCCCGTTCTTCAGGAGGACCGCCTTCGTCACGATTGCGGGACCGTTCCGCAGATTCAATACGTCTTGAAAATTCTTCCCGCACGGCTTCGGCGGTGTGTGGATCAATGTCAGGTCGGTCCCTTAAGGAATCAAGTAAATTGTCGGCAACAAATTCAGCCAAGCGTAAAACGGCGCTGCGCGAGAGTTTGGGACGGTTTACCATGGGTTTGTGCCACGGCTCAATTCCTTCGGCTCGGCTGATTAAAATGTCCAAAGTATCTTCGCGGATCTGAGCGGACGTGTTGCCAAGCATTTCAGAAATTGCATCAACATCATCCGTGTTCGAAATGGCATCCGTGATGCTTTCCGAGATATCCCGGCGCCTTGATATGACGCTTAAAGCGCCCTTGACCGGGCCGCTGGCGACGATGTTGACGATATCTTCTTCGGTGAGAACTGGTGAATTTTCCAAAACCGGAGCGCACACAACAAGTTCGACGTCGCGGGCCAACATTAAAATAACATCAGACGGAGCCTGAGCGATGTCTTTCAGCGTTTCCGACAAAATTCGGCGCACCCGCGTGGCCTGGTCATGGGCCAGAATTTTAATGACTTCGTGGGTGGCTTTTTGGATGACGTCCATTTCATCATTGGTTAAGTCCGGTAAAATCGCATCAATTTTTCCCGCCAACCCGGTGCGCACGCCATCATCTTGGTCCCGAGACAACAACAAGTCGGCTTGACGCGGAGAAGAAATGTTTTTGGCAATGGCAAGACGGACTTTAGGGCATGTATCTTCGGCCAAAAAATATAAAATCTCGGGCATTAAGTCTTCACGTTGGGCCAGCTTTAGACGAACTTTTTCATCCTCGTGACGGGCAAGTTTTTTCGCCTCATCATAGGGAATAAGCTTTTTACCGAGGACTTTATCCATTAATGATTTAAACATGGCAGGCTCCTCAAGAATTGCTTTTGGGGGCTGGTGGGGCTAATTTATAGCCGCCTTTGGAATTGTTTTTGACTTCGTACATGGCGGCATCAGCCCGGGCCAGAAGCGCATCTAAAGTTTCTCGTGTGTCATGCCAGTACACGGCAATCCCCACTGAAATTCCAAGCGGATGGTCTTGGCTGCCTGAAAATTGCCCCAAAACGCTCGCAGCCCTCAGCAAATCTTGGCACCGCGCGGTTGTTGTTTGTTCATTAACGCCGTCCAACCACAAAGCAAATACATCCCCGCCCAACCGGGCGATAAGGTCGCCGGGACGGACAAAGTCAATCAACAAGTCTCGTAATGCAATGATTGCGTCGTCACCGGCTTGGTGTCCAAGCACATCATTGACCAGTTTGAAATTGTCCATATCGATAAAGAATAAGGCGCCCGATGAATCATCAATTTCCAAGCGTTTGAAACGACGTGGCAATTCTTCTTCGTAAAAGGCTCGACGGTTTAAAAGTCCAGTCATTGCATCGGTCCGAGACAACCGCACGATGCTTTCATGGTTGGTGACTTGTTCCAAAGCAATGCCCAATTGTCCGGCGATATCGCCCACCATCAAACGGGCATCGTCGGACCATTCATCACACCGCCACAAGCAAATAATACCGTTGATTTTTCCACCGT
>JAESSV010000106.1 GCA_016763895.1 Magnetovibrio sp.
CCCGTGAAGTGGGCTCGGCTTCGGATCGGGCTGCGCGCCTGATTGCGCTGGTCTCTGACGGTTTGCATCGTCAAACCGCTGGCCTTACCGATGCATCGCAACAAGCCGCTGAACGTATCGATGGCATGGGTGAAACCTTAAAAGAACATGCAAAAGAGCTTGATGATTTGGGCACCCAGGCGACCGATCGTTTGATTGAAACAGGCGAAAAATTAAAAGAAAGCGCCTCTAGTCTGCAAAATGTCGCCGATGAATCCATTGATCGGGTGCGTGGCGCTACGGATGCCTTGGTCGATAGTGAACGGACCATCAGCCAACGGGTTGATGTTGCCGAACGTGAATTGAATGATCTGTCCCGTAATTTGGTGGAACGTGCCGATGATGCCACGCGGGCGACCCAAGTGGCCGGGGATCGTCTTGATGGCATTTCAGAAATGTTCTATCGCCACACGCAAAATCTGGATGCGACACCTGATCGCACCGGCGGTCGCCTTGAAAACTTAGGCGGGTTGTTGACCAAACGCACCGATGACATGACCAACGCTTACACGCGGGCATCGGATCACATCCGGATGTTTTCCGAAGATATGCACCGTCAAGCGTCTAACCTGGTGGTGGCTTCGGATGAAGCCGCAGGCAAGCTTGGGGAAGTGGGCAAAACCCTGAACCAAGAGGTTCAGGGCGTCAATCAATCCGTCGACAAAGCGGCAAAGTTGATCGACTTGGTGACCACGGCTTTCCATCATCAAACGTCTGATTTGGGCACCGCATCGGAACGCGCCGCCGGAGAATTGGAACGGGTTAGCGATATCATTCTCAAGTCTGCATCGAATATGAGCCAGGTGTCTGATGATACGGTGCGCAATTTAGGCACTGCGGGCGAATCTATGCGCGATAACTTAAGCGAATTAAAATCGGCATCGGCTCAGGCCATCGCCAAAATAGATGGCGTCGGCGAAGCCTTGCGTCATCAAGGCCAAGATGTGACAACGGTTTCGGACGACGCTTTGAGCAAGCTTAGCCAAATGAATGAAAGCCTCGGTCATCAATCCAATCAAGTGCACCGGGTTGCCGAAGCCAGCCTTGAACGCATGGCGGAAATTGCCGCAGATGTCGAACGAAAAGCCCAAGATGGTGCGGGTGAAATCGACAAGGTATCCAACAAACTTTCTCAATCCCATGACCGAACCAGCAAAAAGCTGCATGATTTGAATCGCATGTATGAAAAAGCTGAACAAGGTGCGGGTCTGTTGGGCGATGCACTGGCCAAGCAAAGTGTTAATGTCGCAACGGCAACGCAAAAATCATTGGCCCATGTGGTGAGCTGGGATAAAACCCTGCGCGATCGTGTCGATGATTTGACCCAGGCGTCTAAGGTCGTCGCCGAACAAATGGATGGCGTGGGAACCCGTATTAATCAAGGCACAACGGATTTGTTGGCTGCGATGAAGGGGGCCGAGGTCATCAATGATAAGCTCGATTCCACGTTGGATCGCGGTCATGTCGAAGACTTCATGCGCCGTTCAGCCTTTATTTCAGAAAAACTCAATTCCTTGGCTGTGGACCTTGCCCGTGTGGCCGAGGTCACGATTACCGAAGACGATTGGCGGCGCTTTAACAATGGTGAAAAAGGTATCTTTGTCCGTAAGATGCTGGGCTTTAAGGAAAAAAATACGCTCACATCGATCAAAGACATCTACAAGAAAGACAGCGAGTTCCGCGAGTACGTGGGGCGTTATGTTTCTGAGTTCGACGCGATGCTGACCAAGGCCAAAGAACGTGATCATGATGGCGTTTTGGAGAATACATTCTTATCTTCAGATATGGGCAAGTTGTACATGATCCTGGCCAGAGCCCTGGGGCGTGATCTTTAATTTAGAAAACCAGAGCCCTAGGGCGTGATCTTTAATTTAGAAAAGATGGTACGTTTTGATTTGATAAATCTTATGTGAGCGTGAGGTTTTCGTGGGCTTGTTTCACCCGGGAAAAAATAATTTCCGAAATGTCGGGGGACAACCCCACGGGCGGGAGGTAAACCAGACACTTTCCATCTTTTTGTCGTTTTGAGGCCAGCCCCTTGGACAGATTGTCCATAAAAGAACGGTCCGAAGGATCAAACCCGATGGCCAATGGAATGTCGCGATTGGCGTGGTAACCGTCTGAAATAAGCGCAGGCGCAAAGATGATGTTTTGGGCTTGGGTTTGCATGTGCCAGTCTTGGATATATGGAATTTCTTCTAAAAACGCCGTGAAAATGCCTTCATGCCCGGCGAGGTCGATCAGGCCGAATTGAGCCATTTCATGGGCGACTTTCTTGGTTTGTGTAAACGAGGCGCGGCTTTTGGTCGAGCCATGCCCAATCACCACCAATGCGGTGTCTTCGGCTTTGAGGCCAAAATTCTTGAGGGTCGATTGAATGGAGGCCGCCATGATTTGCGCAACAAGAGGATGCGTGCCCACCGGTTGAGTTAAAATAAGCCGTTGATGTCCCCGGGGCGTGATGCGTTCCGTAATCACCCCGGTCAATCCCAAAGCTTCGGGCAGCTTTTGGGAAAAAATATAGCCCGTGGTGGCGAGGTTGGGCACGATGTAGATTTCGGCGGCGTCCAAATCGTCTAACACGTCGTGAATAAAAGGCTTTTCCGAGATAAAACCGGCACTGACTTCGCTAAATATTTCCATATTGGCAAGGGTTTCAGCCTGGGTTCGCGTGGCGCTGGGGCCGCCCGGACTGTGCGGCGATCCATGGGCCGCAATCAGCAGGGCCGTCTTGGAAAAGTCAGGGCGATCATCGGGGCCTAAGCTCATGGGATGCTTTTCCCTTCAAGCCAGGAAATGTCGTTCGCCAAATCCACGACCTTGCCAATGATCAACAACGATGGGGCCTTTAATTGAGCCTCATTCAAGGTGGCGGCTAAATTTTCAAGGGTGCTGAAAATTGTCCGTTGTTCCAAGGTCGTGCCGCGTTCGATTCCGGCCGTGGGTGTGGTGGGTGAAAGTCCCGCCTTGATCAATTCTTGAGAGATCATTTCAATGTTGATCAACCCCATATAAATCACCAAGGTGGTGTCAGGGTCAGCCAGACTTTGCCAGTTTAAATCCGGGTGTTTACCGTCTTGGCAATGCCCGGTGACGAACCGTACCCCGGTGGCCAGGCCGCGGTGGGTGAGCGGAATGCCCGCGTAAGCCCCACAGCCGCCGCTGGCTGAAATGACCGGCACAATTTCAAATTTGATGTCGTTTTCGGCCAAGGCCAAGGCTTCTTCGCTGCCCCGTCCAAAGATAAAGGGGTCGCCGCCTTTAAGACGCACCACAACCTTGTTTTTCTGAGCAAAATCAACCAGGGTTTGGTTGATTTGTTCCTGGGGCATAAAGTGATCCCGCGCGGCTTTCCCGGCAAAGACCTTTTGCGCTTGGGCCGGGACCAAATCCAAAATCTCTTTTGAAACCAGACGGTCATAAACCACGACGTCTGCTTTTTTTAAGCATTCAGCGGCTTTTAGCGTCAATAATCCAGGATCGCCCGGTCCTGCACCAACAATATAAACGGTTGCTTTGTTCACAGTTGTATCCTTTTAACCCGCGACCTGTGCCGGAGAGGGCGCATTGCCACGGGCTTTTTTTAAAGTCCGAACAAACCCGGTGAAGGCTTTTGCCCATTGGCAACGGCTGGTGCTGCGCAGGTGCGTAAAATTCGCCATAACATTATGAACGATTATACCATCTTGCGTTCCATCAACGCCATGGCCACGTTGAATGTCGTATGCAAATATGAGCTTTGGATCAATATTTTCAAGGCTTGAATAATGAAATTCATGCGCCGGTATAGAGGCTTCCATGTCCGGCCAAGGGTGGTGTTGGGTCGGGGTGAGGCGCGCATAGCCACGGCCTTGCGGTTTTGCGTTCATGATCGTATCTGCGGGAATGACGCCAACCATTTCGTGACGATCTTCGTGCCAAGTGATGGAACGGGTTAAGTACATCAAGCCCCCACATTCTGCATAGGTGGGTAATCCGGCTTCCAGCGCGGCTTTGATGCGCTTGCGCAGGGTCTTGTTGGATTCCAATTTGGCCATTTGCGTTTCGGGAAAACCACCCCCGATGTACAAAGCATCACAAGTTGGCAAGTACACATCATGCAGAGCATTAAAATATATGATGTGGGCTCCGGCTTGGCGCAAGGCTTCGAGGTCGTCTTCGTAATAAAAACCAAAGGCGGCGTCTTTGGCGACCGCGATGCGAACATCGGGTTTGTATGTCTGAACGCGAAGGGCCGGCACAGGGTCCAAGGGCGGCACAGGGTCCAAGGCGGGAGCAGGGGCCAAGGGCGGCGCAGGGTCCACCAAGGCCGGAGCAAGGGCCAAGGCCGGAGCAGGGGCCAAGGTAGGTGCAGGGGCCAAGGTTGGCGCAGGGGCCAAGGTAGGCGCAGCATCGGCGATGGATTTCAGACGCTTCAAATCGACTTGATCGCGGATCTGGTCGGCCAAGCTTTCGATGCGGGCCAACGCGGCGGGGTGTTCGTTGTGGGGGATAAGCCCCAAGTGGCGTTCGTCAACGTTAAGGTTTGCATTGTGCCGCACGGTGCCCAAAATGGGAATGTCGGTATATTCTTCGACGGCTTGAACCAACTTGCTTTCATGACGGGGGCCTTGCACCATATTTAAAATAACGCCTGCAATGTCGACGTTGGTGTCAAAGGATTGGTAGCCTAGCAAAAGGGGGGCAATGCCACGGGTTGTGCCAAGCGTGTTGATGATCAAGACGACGGGCGCTTGTAAAAGCTTTGCCAAGGCTGAATTGGCATTCGATCCATCCAGATCAACCCCGTCATGCAGCCCTTTGTTACCTTCGATTAACGAAATGTCAGATGCGGCAGAGTGGCGGGTGAAAAGGGAGGTGATTTCAGCATGCGTTTGGGTGTTGAAATCAAGGTTCAAACAGGGCTGTGCAGAGGCATGACTGAGCCATTTGGGATCAATGTAATCGGGGCCTTTTTTAAAGGTCTGGACCTTTAGCCCTTGATCGGAAAATGCGCGCGCCAATCCCGTTGTAATCATCGTTTTTCCCGATGATTTATGTGCTGCTGAAAGATACAGGTAACCCATCTTCGTCGTGTCCCTAAACGGCTTGAAACATGTGTGTGCGGATCCGTGTATCCCACATTTTTGTGGCATGGGCTATGGCTTCTTCGGGTGAGGCTGATTTGCCCATAAGGCGCAGCACATAAGCCACAGTTCCGATCACCGCGGCTTCGCCATAAACGTCGCTTTGGGAACCGTCCCAAACCTTGGGCAACCGGTCTAAATCCATATCTTCGTCGATGGCATACACATGTTCTGGCAACATCGGAGGCCATTCTTCTTCGCTTTTTAGGCCATCGTGCAGGTATTGAACAACAACAGGTTTGTGCGGGCGGCGTTCGGCTTCGCCGCCTTCGCCTTTGAATACAGCCATATGCTTTTGCCCCAACAAAGCCGCAGAATCCCGGTGCACATCTCGGTAATTGGCGTGAAACACAGTTTGCAATTCATGGTCCGCGTTTAAGGGGTTGATCATGCGGGCAAACGTATTCACGGGCGAACGCACGCCCAATATGGATTTTAATTCGATGATGTCTTGCAACACGGGCACAACGTTTTTCAGCGGCAGGTACGCGAAATTGGTGGCGCGAATTTGATCTGATGCGTCGTGGAGACTTGTTGCCGAAATGACGCCCAAAACCTTAAGGGCCTGGGATGAAAAAATGCGGTCTTGGGTATGCCCGTCCGTGCCTTGCATGCAAATGGTGATGCCATTTTGACTTAACAACAAGGCCGCCAATAAATACCACGGCAGTTGACGTTTTTTGCCGGAATAGGTGGGCCAGTCGAGATCGACTTTGCACGCGTTCGAAGGGCGTTCAAGGGTGTCTCTTACGGCTCGTACAAATCCAGCGCCTTCGCCGGGGACTTCTGTGCGCATGCGTAAAATACACAAAAACGCGCCGAGTTGCAGCCGATCCACGTCACCGTTTAAAATCATCTTTGCGGCGTCATACATTTCGCTTTCATCTAAGGGTCGCGATAAGTTTGGGCCGCGACCTATGATGCGAATGTATTTAGCAAAGGGATGTTCAGTCATATTGTGGTATCCATGCTTGTGTTTCTGTCACCAACATACACACAGCGCCAAAAAATCAAAGGATTAGGTTGAGTTGAGCCCTTTTTTACTGTCGAATCCAGATGCTTACCAGCGTTGGCGCGATGAGAAGCTTTCAAAGTTTCCAAGCTCAATATCCGATTTGATGGTTGAGATTCGTGATCTTAACCAATTGAGTTTGGCCGAAAAAACAGCCATTCGCGGGTGCGTGAAACGGGCTGGATTTGCCCTTTACAAAGGCCCGGTTGAGGCTTCAAAAGAAAATGTACAGGCTTTGGGTGAACAATTTGGGCTTGTTCGTTTGGATCACAACCCCTATGCGGACGACGATGCGATATCGTCCTTGCAAGCTTCTCATGACACCGGGCATGATACCGGGCATGTTACCGGGCGCAAGATGTATATTCCGTACACCAACAAGGCCTTAAATTGGCATACGGACGGATATTACAATGAACCGCACTTGACCATTCAGTCCATGATTTTGCATTGTGTGCGGTCTGCGGGCCTTGACGGGGGCACGAACCAGTTTTTCGATCCGGAAATGGCTTATTTGTTGATGCGGGAGGCTGATCTGGACTGGATCAAAGCCTTGCAGAATAAAACCGCCATGACCATTCCGGGGAATGCAGACGACGATTTTGTTCAGCGTGGCGACAGTTCTGGGCCCGTGTTTTCGGTTCACAAGGCCTCAGGATCGTTGCAGATGCGCTATACGGCCCGAAAGCGCCATGTCATTTGGGCGGATGACAAGGCCACCACACAGGCTGTGGATTTTTTGCAAAACCTTTTGGGCGGGCCTTATACCTTTAAGCATCGCCTGGAACCCGGTGAAGGCTTGATCAGCACGAATATTTTGCACACCCGCTCGCGCTTTGAGGACGGGGATAACCAACATCAAAAACGCTTGATGTTGAGGGCTCGCTTTTACGATCGCTTGGTATTATAACAAGCCACTGTTCAATCACACGATAAGGAGACAGGTGTGAGTTATTCCCCCACATTGGATGCACAACGTGCGAAAGTTATGGCGACTTGGCTGTTCACCGTCGCCGGTATGGTTTTATTTATGGTCATTCTGGGTGGTCTGACCCGCTTGACACATTCGGGTTTGTCGATTGTTGAATGGAAGCTGTTTACCGGCTGGGTGCCGCCTTTGAATGAGGCCGACTGGGAAATGCTGTTTGCCAAGTACCAGAACTTCCCAGAATTTCACAAAACCAATCCCGATATGGATGTCCAAGGTTTTAAAGGCATTTTTTGGTTAGAATTTATCCATCGCGTGTGGGGGCGTTTGTTGGGCTTTGCGTTCTTTTTGCCTTTTGCGGTGTTCATGATGCGCGGTTGGGTGCGGGTTTCTGATGGTTTGTTTTGGAAACTTGTCGGCTTGCTGGCCTTGGGCGGATCGCAAGGTGTTATGGGTTGGTTTATGGTTATGAGCGGTTTGGTGGATCGCCCAGACGTCAGCCAATACCGGCTGACGGCTCATTTTGGTTTGGCCCTGTTGATTATCATTGCGTTGATTTGGGTGGCTTTGAATCTGTTAAACAAAGATCCGTACGATCCTCATCACCAAGACGCTGGGATCTTGAGCGGTGCATCCAAAGCATTGTTTTTGTTAGCTTTTATAACAGCCCTATCCGGTGGATTTGTCGCCGGTCTGGATGCTGGTTTTGCCTACAATACCTTTCCCCTGATGGACGGCGGCATCGTCCCCGGCGGTTTGTTCGACTATGATCCCTGGTACATGGCCCCGTTCGAAGATATTACCACGGTGCAATTTGATCACCGGACCTTGGCCGAGTCGACGTTTGTTGTCATTATGATCATTTGGTATAAATCCAAATCGCTTCACCTGGCCCCGCGTGCAAGGCGTGCGGTACATGCTTTGGGCATGATGGCGTGCGTTCAAGTGGCCTTGGGTATTTCCACGTTGTTGTTGGTGGTGCCCGTCAGTTTGGCCAGTTTGCACCAGATCGGAGCAGTGGTCTTGTTGTCAATCGCCACATGGTGCATGCATGAATTGCGGAGCCCAAATCGATAAAATAGTGAGGTTGACCTCCGTATGTTTCGGTATTTTACAGGGAAGGGCTTGTCCCCGTTGGAAAAAATCCATTAGAATAGTCTTTAAAATGGGTTTATAGATTCTCTATAACTTGTTTTGATCTGTTTTTTTTGAAAATTTTTGGTAAACCTCGAGTAAGATAACCATATGTTTTGACCGAGGAATGGGAAATAAGGGTACAACGATGAGCGAACACAAAAAATTTCGTTTGGTGACGCGCAGTGACTTTGATGGTTTGGTCTGTGCCGTTTTGCTCAAGGAAATGGACCTGATTGAAGACATCAAGTTCGTGCACCCCAAGGATATGCAAGATGGCACGATCCTGATTTCCAGTAATGATATTACCACCAACCTGCCTTATGTTGCCGGCGTGCACATCGCATTTGATCACCACGCCAGTGAAACCGTTCGGTTAGACGATAATCCACCGAACCACGTGATTGACCCCGGGGCTCCGTCTGCGGCGCGTGTGGTTTATGATTATTATGGCGGCCATGTAGAATTTCAGCGCGTTTCTGAAGAAATGATGGATGCGGTTGATAAAGCCGATTCAGCTCAATTTAGCGAAGAGGAAGTTCTCAACCCAACCGATTGGGTTTTGTTGAATTTCATTATGGATTCTCGCACGGGTCTTGGTCGGTTCAGAGATTTTCGTATTTCCAACTATGATCTGATGATGGAACTGATCGATTATTGCCGCGATCATTCCATTGCGGACATTTTGAAACTGCCCGACGTCACAGAACGCGTCGACTTGTACAATGAGCATGGCGAGAAAGCTTTAGAACGAATCAAGCGATGCGCCACAGTTCATGATAAATTGGTCATATTGGACTTGCGTGAAGAAGAGGTGATTTACGCCACCAACCGTTTCATGTTGTACGCGATGTATCCCGATACCAACATTTCAGTCCATGCTATTTGGGGGCTGAACAAACTGAACACGGTGTTTGCGTGTGGTAAGTCTATTTTGAATCGGACCTGCACCACCGATATTGGGACCTTGATGTTGGAATACGGCGGCGGAGGGCATATGAATGCCGGTACATGCCAAATCGACAACGATGAAGCTGACAAGGTTCAGCAACAGTTGATCGAACGTATCACGTCCAAGGGATGAACCGCTTTACCCAGCTGTTGGCTTTCTTCATTGGCGGAGCCATAGCTCTTTCGATGTTGCAAAGCTTAAGTGCTTGTTCCGAAGGTCAAGTTTCGATTGACCAAGTGGTGCAAGCCTTCAGTGCGGGTATGGATCGTGAGGCCCAGCGTGAATTGTCGCGTTTTAATGATGCGTTTGACACCTATAGCAACGACCCCACCAATGATCGTCAACGGGATCACTTTCGCAACACCTTTCGTTTGGTTCGGGCGAATTATGTGGTTGACGTAAATGATAAAAAATTAATTGATGATGCTTTAAAAGGCATTGAACAACTTAAGCCCAAGCCCCGTGCGGGGGCTGTGAAGCCTTCTGTTTTGGTCGAAGCGGCTTTGGATGGCATGCTTTTGGGCCTTGATCCGCACTCGTCTTACCTGAACCCCGATGAATATACGGAAATGAGGATTTCCAACAAAGGCCAGTTTGGGGGGCTTGGCATTAACATCCGCATGAAAGACGATCTGATTTTAATCGTTAAGCCCATTGAAGATACCCCAGCCTTTCGCGCAGGCCTTCAGGCCGATGATTTGATCAGCCACCTGGACGGCATTCAAGTTAAGGGCATGACGTTGACTGAGGGGGTGAAAATCATGCGCGGGCGCCCGGGTGAAAAAATCACCTTAACCATCGTGCGCAAAGGACAGTCCCCGTTCGACGTGGTCGTAAAGCGCGCGATTATTCATGTTAAATCGGTGCGTTGGCGCCGAGAAGCCGATATTGGCTACATCAAGGTGAGTGGCTTTTCCGAACAGGTGGGCAACAAATTGGACCAAGCGGCCGCAGCCTTGTTCAAGGATGCAAAATCAGCCTCAGTCAGCTTGAAAGGCATGGTGTTGGATTTGCGCAACAACCCCGGCGGATTGTTGGAACAGGCTGTGTATGTATCAGATGCGTTCATGCAAGGTGGCGAAATTGTTTCCGTGCACGAACGCAATCCGCGTCGCAACAGAGTCTATATGGCTGAGCCGGGTGATTTATCCCGTGGATTGCCGCTTGTGGTGTTGATCAACGAAGGCTCAGCTTCGGCATCAGAAATTGTTGCCGAGGCGTTGAAAGACCAAGGACGCGCCGTGATTATGGGGCGGCGATCCTTTGGCAAAGGATCCGTGCAAACGATTCAACCGCTGCCTGCCGAAGGGGCTTTGCGCCTGACCATTGCCCTATATTTTTCTCCATCCGGTCATACCATCCAGGCCCGAGGCGTGGTGCCTGACATCGTGATCAAACGTCTTGCCCCCAAAGACGGCGAAGGCCCCTTTAAAATTCGCCGCGAAGAAGACTTAAAGGATGTTCTCAAAGGCGACGCAATTCCGGACAAAGCCGTGCGGGCAACCTTGCAAAGTGAAGCTTGCCCGGATGTGTCTTCCAAAGAGGGCGACCTTGAACTGGGCTGTGCCTTGGCGTTTCTGCGGGCTGGCTCAACACAAGCATTTTTGTCGGCAATTGGGCCCAATTGATAATATGTATCGTCAGAATTTTGTCAGTAAGTGTCGCGCCAAGATCAACTTTGTTTCCTTATTGCACACGGAAAAGCACCTGTCTTGACGGGAAAAGATATGTGGATATAACATTAGCTTAATAAAATCCGCAGAATTTAACGTACTTTAACAGTTTTTATCGCAATTGAAATAGAATTTAAGCCTTTAGAAAGTGGCTAAAGTTTTGATTCAGTGGAATTTTCGGCATCTAAAATGTGCAGTTTACGCGGCACGTGTTCGGATCAAACAATCGGAAGGTTTCGATATTATGGCTATCAGCAATGACCCCACAGGTACCACGTTAGACACAACCACAGGAACAGCATCAGGAACGCTAGCTTCAGGTGAGGCAACGACGTTTACCCTTGACGCTTCTTCAGGTGGCGAGCTGACCCTTCCTGAAGGCCTTAATCCGGCCACGGCTGATTTTGCGCACGAAGGTCCAGACCTTGTCATGACTTGGCCCGATGGCAGCGAAGTCACCGTCACTGATTATTTCATGGTTGATCCTCAGCCGGACCTCATCAGCACCGAGGGGGCTCAGGTTGCGGGTGATTTGGCCGCGCGTCTTGCTGGATCAGGAACACAGGGCATGGTTGCTGATCTTGGATCAGCCGTTGCTGAACAACCCATTGGTCAGGTCGAAAAGGTTGACGGAACCGTCACCGCGATTCACGCCGATGGTACCAAAGTTGAATTGCAAGTTGGTGATCAGGTTTATCAAGGTGACATTCTTGAAACCGGAGCCGATGGCGCCATCGGCGTGATCCTGGCCGATGAAACCACCTTTTCTATGGCCGACGAAGGCCGCATGGTCTTGGATCAAATGGTCTATGACCCCGGCACCCAAGAAGGTTCCGTGTCTTTGTCCGTGCTGCAAGGTGTGTTTACATTCGTTTCTGGTAACGTTGCCAAAACCGATCCCGATGCCATGACTTTGGTGACCCCCGTGGCCACCATCGGTATTCGCGGCACGCAAGTGGGCTTGGATATTGCGGATGGTCAAACTCTAAAAGTGGCCTTGATGGAAGAAGCCGATGGCTTTGTCGGTGAAGTCGTGATCATAAATGATGGCGGCGTTAGCGTTTTGAACGGTGCCAATGAATTCACTGTGGTCAATAGCTTTGCTGAGGCACCGACGGACACGATCGTTCTTCAAGATGCTGAACTTATCAACGTTTTTTCATCGGCCTTACGTCACCTGCCCATGAGCTACGATCATGTTAACGATTATGGTTTGCAAGGTCACACCATGCAAGAAAGCCTCAATGCTATGGGGCTTGCCGATTTTGATACCTTGGCCGCGGATGACCTGCCTGGCACAGACTTCAACGATATGATGACGGCGGCTGGTGGCCAAGATAACAACAACGGCCTCGCGGATTTTGATGTGGTGGGCAGCGTAAAAATCAACGACGCTCTTTTAGCAGCAACCATCACTGAGGCTGGGGCGTCCGACGCTCCAGCTACATTCACCCCGGGTCTTCTCAAAAGCGTCTTGAACGCCCCGGAAGATTTATTGAATTTGCTGACCACAGGTGTGGGTGGTACACCCGTCACGACGACCACAACTGTGGCCCCTACGATAACTGTGCCCCCAACCGAAACTCCAGTAACGCAACCACGAG
>JAESSV010000107.1 GCA_016763895.1 Magnetovibrio sp.
CAGCGCTTCGGCTTCGACTTGAGCCGCTTCGGCGTCAAGTTGAGCCTGGACGGCTTGAGCCTCGGCATCGGCGGCTTGAGCTTCGGCTTCGGCGGCTTGAGCTTCGGCTTGCTTGGCATCGGTTTGCGCCTGTTCAGCCTCAAACTCAGCTTTTTGCGCCTTGCGAGCAGATTCCTTGGTGTCGGCATCGGCTTTTTTCGCGACCGTTCTCACCAAAGCGGTCAACGTCGAACCATAATTTTGTTGGATATCTTGCGGAGACATAATCACAAATGGCGTTGGCGGCGAAAATGCGCTGAACACGGTTGTGGTGGCTCCGGCCTGGTTCAAGACTATGGTTCCAGCCCCATTCGAAATCACCAACTCACCAACGTTGCCATTCACATCATTGATCAAAGTAATGGTGTTGGACGAACCTTCTTGAGCCGCTTCGCCCAAAACCGTAGAGCCCCGTATTCCAATGGTGTTGGTGGGGGTTGATAAGACCATACCGTCGGGGGATGTTTTTGCGATTTTCCCACTGACAAATGAAAACAGGCCTTGCACCACATGAGCACTAAACACACCCGTTTGAGACCCCGGGTCATAGACCATTTCGTCCATGACCATGCGCCCCTCAGAATTCAACGTAAAAATGGTGTCATCGGCAAAGACAATGCTGGTATTGCCCTTAGGCCCCGTTTCGATAACGTCACCTTGGTAAATGTTATCGCCAAGAGAAAGATTGACTTGTTCACCATCCGCACGGGTTACGGTAACAAGCCCCTCGCTTTCGTTCACCTGTCCGATGGGTTCACCTAAAATTTCCGCAAGAGGCCGTTGCCCAACTTGGGCAGACATGCCCGCAGCAGCGGAACCCGCCAATTGGGTCACGAGCTGTGCGTTCAAGATCGCGCCATCCGCAGTTTCTAAGGCGGGGGGGGATTGAAATGTAAAATAGTTCACAACGACAAAATGACCGCCAGACGGCGTTTCGATCAGAAGATCGGTTCCGCTGCGCAGAAATTCAGCCCGCAAGAAATCTTCACCTTGGGGAAGGGAAAGAGCGTTGCCTTGAAAGGTTTCATGAGCCCCCGACCACGAAATCGGGGCATACGTTTGAGCTCCCTGATGCGCAGGCGTTTGAGCCGATAAACCTTTCATGCGAACCTCCTGCATTCATTCTACACATAATGCACCATTTCCGTACAAATATTAATGAAAAAGCACTTATTTGTAAGCATCACCATGACCGGCAAGTGCCTTTGGCAGCATACGGGCTGTTCGGAGCATCAATTTTACCATGCAACATTTTAATTTCTTGATTAAAGCGTTTGGTGATTTTTTCCATGACGGATTTTAGACGTTTTTGAAAGATTTGCGTGCCCCGGCTCATGGTGGTGGCCTCGACAATCAGCGAGCGTTGAAGCTCTTGAATAATTTCAAACCGCAACAGCGCACCATATTTCCGGACTCCGTTGCGGTTGACTTGAACGTGAGCCATTTCATGGCGGTACACCACCTTGTACTGGCACGACCCGCGTTTGTATTCTCTGGGCAAATTGACCACAAGCTTGCTGTGTCCAAAATTAGCCGTAATACTTTTGACCTGCACACATACAGGCGACCCGGATCCTACATATTTTTTGCGCCACTGAAATTGAATCCGCATATCCGTTGAAACCCGGCTTTCGGTCGTGCCCAACGCCACCTTGCCTTTGCCCACCGCACCATGCCCCTGGGCCGACGAATTGATTTGTTTAAGGCTTCTGGATGTCGATAGACGTTCTTTGGGATCCAACACCTTCACCTGAACCTTTGGAAATGGATCCAACGCGCACGATGCTGCCCAAGCAGATAAGGGAGCCATCCCCACCATCACAAACACTGCGGCACTCAAAAAAAACGATTTCATGGTGGTATCATAGCCTGTTTCAATAAGGGTACGAAGTGATGAAGAACACATGGGGAGTATGGTATAAGGACGCAATCGTTAAAAAGGATACGTCACCATGCATTTTACGCTTTCGGCCCTTCCTAAACTTTATGTTGGCACGGGTGTTTTTGAACAGGCCATACCGGAAATATTGAAATTTGGGAATCGCGTGCTGGTCGTCACCGGGGCCCATTCTTTTTTGCAAAGCAAGGCCTGGACTCGGCTGAAGGCCAGCTTGAGGCCAACGCCGTTCATTACACGTTGCATTCAATCTCTAAGGAACCGTCTCCCCAAAACATCGATGCGGCCGTTAGCCAATACCAAAAAGATCATTTTGATGTGGTGTTGGGCATTGGCGGCGGCAGTGCTTTGGATGCGGCAAAGGCCATTGCGGGGCTGTTAAAGCCTCAAAATTCCGTCATGGATCATCTGGAAGGTGTTGGGCCAGAGCTTCCCTACCAAGGCCCCTCAACGCCGTTCATTGCCGTACCGACCACGGCCGGCACCGGCAGCGAAGTGACCAAGAATGCCGTGCTCAGCCAACACGGTGTGGGCGGCTTTAAAAAGTCTTTCCGCGACGAAACCTTGATGGCAAAAATCGTCATTGTTGATTCTGACCTGTTGCGCAGCTGTCCAAAATCTGTGACCGCCGCCAATGGCATGGATGCTTTTACACAATTGTTGGAAAGTCTTGTTTCGACGCGGTCAAACCCCATGACCGAAGCTTTGGCATGGTCGGGCCTGGACCATTTCACCCTCGGATTTTGGGATATGTGGCTGGCCGCACCCAAAACATCACACGAAGACGGTGACGACACCCAACGCGCATCCCAAGCCCGCACCCACATGGCGTATGCGGCCTTGATGAGTGGCATTTGCCTGGCCCAAACGGGGCTGGGCAGCGTGCATGGATTGGCGCAACCGTTGGGATCTTTGTTTCCCATTCCGCATGGTGTGGTGTGTGGGACTTTGGTCGCCGAGGCCACCGACATCAATATTAAAGCGTTGATCGAACGGGTCCCCAACAGCCCGGCGCTCACCAATTATGCCCGCGCGGGACAAATGTTAGCGGGCGGAACCGTCACCGGCAACGATGCTTTGGACGCCTTGGTCCGCCATCTCAAGGACTGGACCGAACGCTTGGAATTGCCCCGGTTGTCTGAATTTGGCGTCCAAAAATCAGACATCCCCGCCATCGTCGCCGCCAGTCGCGGCTCAAGCATGCATACCAATCCGGTAAAATTGAGCGATGACGAAATTGCCGAATTGGTTCGGCGCAGACTTTAACGGTCCAACTCGACCTTGATCGGACCCCGCACATGGATATCGCGTTGAGCATAGGGAAACTGAATGCCATGTGCTTTATACAAGTCCCAAATCTTTAAATAGAGATCGCTTCTTAAGTTGCCGAGGCCATTTTCGGCATCTTCGATCCACACCCGCAATTCCAAATCAACCGAGCTTGCACCGTACCCTTTGACCAAACAATGCGGCGGCGGCGTGGTTAAAATACGCTCAAAACTTTCCGCCGCAGCAACCGCGAGATCGATGGCTTGGTGTAGATCGCCTTCATAGGACACGCCGAACGGAAGACGCACCCGGACTTGTTTGTTTGAATGTGACCAGTTTTCCACCGGTTGGCTGATCAATTCTTCGTTGGGAATTAAATGTTCCACGCCATCGCGGGTCACCACCGAAACATATCGAGCGCCAATGGAGTTGATCCAGCCGTAGGTGTTGTTGATGGCAATCACATCGCCGGGTTTGACCGAACGATCCAACAACAAAATGACGCCACTGAGCAAATTCGCCACAACTTTTTGCAAGCCCAAACCAACACCCAGACCCAACGCCCCGGAAAACACGGTCAGGGCCGTTAAATCAATGCCAACGGAATTTATAGCCACCAAAATGGCGACCCCCACAAATAACACCCGTGTCAGTTTGCTGAACAACACTTGCAAAGATGGGGTCAGGTGCGGCAAGGCTTGTAATCGTTTTTCCACCATGCGGGCGGCCCAATTGGCGACCCAAAGAAACGCCACCAACGCCACCAACGCCTTGACCACGCCCAACATCGACAAACGGAAATCACCAAGATGTACAGCAAGCCCGTCCATAAAGACCAAAGTCGGGTCTAATAAGCCGACAATGTCCAACGCCGCCACGGCCCAAACGGATACGGCAACGGCCCGAGACCACCACGGGTCCACAATGAAATTCAAAACCAGCCGGATCACCACCCAAGCGGTCAACAAACTGGTGGCTATGCCCAAAATGGTCGCCGGCCAAAGCAATTGGCGGGCGGCCAGTTGCGCCGTGCTCACCAACACCAACCACACCATCGGCATCATCAATGGAATTAAGATTTGATCCAGTTGATCCCGGTACTTTTTGACCCAGGCCCCGCCCCAACTGCCGCTAAGAACCTTGCTTAAAATAACCAGCGCCCCTGTGGTGCTCCCCTTTGCCAAGGCGTAGGCCAGCGCCACCGTGGAAATTTGCACCAAATTTGGAATCACCAAGACGTGCGCCTGTACCCACACCAAAAGGTCTTGAATAAATTGATTGATTTGCGGGATATCGACAATGGCGTCCACGACGGCTCCTCTATACGGCTTGATCTGAAGGTACAGTATTCGCCGTCAATGTTCAAAAATGGTTTGCATTTCCCCAAAGCTAGGCTATGCCATTCATATGACCTCCCTTATGACCCCTAAATATGCGACCGTTAAATCTGCCTTTTGGGGCGGTGTGCGGGAAGCGGCCAGCGTCCCCATGTTGATCATGGGCGCCAGTTTCTTGGGCTTTGGATCTATGATCAAAGACATCAACTGGTCCATTTCGCTTGCCATTTTCACAACGCTCTCCACGTGGGCGCTTCCGGGGCAAATCGCCATGGCAGAAATGGCCGCCAGCGGAGCACCCTTGCTGGCCATCGTTTTGGCGGTGGGCTTTATCAATGCAAGATTATTGCCCATGTCGGCGACGCTTTTGCCCCACGTTCGCCATCCTCGTTTTCCGGGCTGGGCTTATTACGGCGTGGCTATGCTGATCGCGGCCACCAGTTGGGTGGGCACCTTGCGCCGCTTGCCCGATTTACGCCAAGATCAAAAGATGCCTTTTTTGTTGGGCTACGGGTTGTTGTTGTATTGCGGTTCCCCGCTGTTCACCATGGCCGGATACTGGCTTTCAGGCAGTGTGCCTTTGCCCGTGACCTTAGCCCTTGTGTTTATCAATCCGCTGTATTTTATGTTGCTTTTTTTACAAGACTTAAAAGACCCGGGCCGGATACTGGCGGTGCTTTTTGGAGCCGTTCTTGGCCCCATCACGTTTTTGTATTCCCCGGACTGGACCCTGGTCATCACCGGGTTGGTCGCGGGCACACTCGCCTGGTATTTAGATGGTGTTTTAAAGGCTCGAAGGGGGACCGATGAATCCTGAGCTTTATAACCCCGTTTGGGTCATCACACTTGCCGCCGCCGTATCCTATGCCTCGCGCGGATTGGGCGTGGCTTTATCGGGCAAACTTAATCCCGAAGGGTCGGTTGTGGAATGGATCACATGCGTCACCTATGCCTTGATGGCGGGCATGGTGGTGCGCATGTTGGCGTTGCCCATCGGAGCCCTGGTCCACACCCCCGATTGGGTGCGATTTATCGCTGTTTTGGTGGGCTTGCTGGTGTTTTTTATCATCCGCAAAAATGTCGGTGCTGGCGTCCTCGCAGGCAGCTTATTTCTGATGTTTTTGATGTGGTAATTAATTAAAAGCATCATTTGCACCAAATGCTTACGGTTTTTTAAAGTTTTTTATTTTATACTCATCTCAACATGGCTCAAGCATTTGGAATTTTTGGTTTTTTCATCTCTTTACTGGCGATTTTTTTCGCCAGCGAAGTCATGCGCAGATCCACCGCCCGCCAAAACAAATTAGACGCCGAACTCGCGAAAGCCAAGTGGCAGATTGCCGAACTTGAAGGCAAAGTTCGCCGCCTAGATCGCGCGGCAACAGACCTGCTTCACCAAAGAAAGCGCCAGGCTGAAACCCTGTCATCGCTGGCCAACAAAGGTGCCCCGGATGAACCTGTAAAAGAAGCCCCACGCAGACCCCGACTGGGGGATGGAAATGGCCGTTTTACGCCTTCGACAAGTCGAAACTCGGGCACAGGTTAAGACCAAACGGGTTAAGTCCAAACAGGTTAAAGCCAAACAGGTTAAAGCCAAACGGGCTATCAGCGTTTTTTAAGCACCAAAGTCAGCCAGTCTTCACGCACATGTCGGCTTTCAAGTTTTAGCCCTTGGGCCAGATAAGCCCCCAACACAAACCGTTCATCCCGCACCAAAAGACCCGATAAAATCACGTATCCTCCCGGGATCACATGACGGCCCAGATCCGGGGCAATTTCAGCCAAAGGCCGGGCCAGAATGTTGGCCACAATTAAATCAAACCGATCATGCTTGGCCAGGGGTGAAAAGCCCGGGCCTACCCGAAATTCAAGCATATTTGACACCCGGTTTAAAACCGCATTGCGTTTGGCGACGCGCACCGCCACCGGGTCTATATCGGTGCCCAAAATATCGATATGCCAAAGTTTTGCCATGGCGATCGCCAAAATTCCAGAGCCAGAGCCCACATCCAGGGGACGCTTGAAACGATGCTTGCGCCCCAGCTTTTCCAACGCTTGTAAACAGCCCGATGTGGTGGCATGTGTGCCCGTGCCAAACGCCGCTCCGGGATCGATGCGCATGGGAATTCGACCGGGCAAGGGGCGCTCGTCAATATGTGATGCATATATAAAGAAACGACCTTCATCAATGGGCGGAAAGTCTTTCAGGTTTTCCACCACCCAATCTCTGGGCGCCAAGGGTTCCAGCCCCACGTTTGGGATGTTCACGCCCAAACGTTGGGCCACCGCTTGAACCGCCGCTTGAACAACGGCCAAGTCTGGTTTGTCGGTCACGAAGCCTTCCATGTGCTGCATGCCGCGAACGTCTTCGTCCACCGTCCACATCAAGGATTCCACAAACGGCTCAATCGCCAATTCAAACGCCAAAATGTGTTCGTCGGCCATTTCGATGGACAATTGCCATAAGGCGGGCTGCATGGGGACGGGGTGCTCAGTCATAGATAAGTCCTTTAAGGGGTTTCGACAAAGCTGGACATGACTTTTTTAAAGCCCGCTTTTTCGAAATCAATTTCAAGTTTGTCGCCGTCAAAGGAGCGAATACGTCCATAGCCAAATCTTTGATGAAAGACCCGTTGTCCGACTTTGAGGCCATCGACGCTGAGCCCTTTGGTGGCATAGACAATTTCATCACGCGGTTTCTTTTTTGCCGCGCGTTTCCAGCCGCCGCCGTATCCTGGTCCCCCGCCCTTTCCGATAAAGGTTGCGGCTTCTTCGGCAAAGCCGCCGCGTGACACACCCAAATCCCCGGCGCGTTCCACATGATCAAGGGGCAATTCTTCAATAAAGCGAGACGCCAGTGACGATTGCCACTGACCAAAAATTCGGCGGTTGGCGGCGAAGGTAACGGTGGCTTTTTTGCGGGCGCGGGTGAGGCCGACATAAGCCAGCCGGCGTTCTTCTTCTAAGCCCTTTACACCCGTTTCGTCGAGGGCGCGTTGGTGGGGGAACAAGCCTCCTTCACAACCCGGCAAAAAGATCGTGTCATATTCCAAACCCTTGGCCCCGTGCAAAGTCATGAGGGTGATTTTGGGAACATCTTGCTTGTCTTCGTTGTCCATTACCAACGAGACATGTTCTAGGAAAGTGCCAAGATTTTCAAATTCACTGAGGCCCACCACCAATTCGTTCAGGTTTTCCACCCGGCCCGGCGCGTCTATGGACTTGTCCAATTTCCACATGTCCAAATAGCCCGATTCTTTCATCACCTTGTCGGTGAGTTCCGCCGGGGGAAGCTTGTTTGCTTCGCCACGCCACGCCGAAAATTGCGCCAAAAGGTCTCCGAAAATTTTCTTGGGCCGGGCTTTCAACTCGTCGGTATCCAACAATTCACCCAGCGCTACGGTCAAAGATATACCCCGGGCTCTGGCATGCATGTGCACCGTTTGCATCGCCGCCGGCCCCAATCCACGCCGAGGTGTGTTGGCGATACGCTCAAAGGCCAAGTCATCGTCAGGCTGAGCGATCACCCGCAAATAAGCCACCGCATCGCGAATTTCTTGGCGTTCATAAAAGCGTAAGCCGCCAATCACTTGATAGGGCAAACCTAACGTAATCAGGCGTTCTTCGAATTCACGGGTTTGTGCGGACGTGCGCACCAAAATCGCCATGGCATTTAAGCTTTCACCCTTGGCTTGCTGCGCTTCGATTTCTTCCCCCACCCAGCGGGCTTCTTCGATGCTGTCCCACACGCCATGCACTTTAACTTTTTCGCCTTCAGCCACATCGGTCCACAAGGTCTTGCCCAA
>JAESSV010000108.1 GCA_016763895.1 Magnetovibrio sp.
CGTGAATGGTCGCAAAGTCTAAACTTTTGCGCCAAATGAACGGTGTTAAAAAGTGCAAAAATTCTTGGCCAGCGTTGATATCCCCCGCCACTGCACGGGCCTTAATCATGGCCGCGCGTTCCCAATTTTGCCCGATACTTTCATAATAGGTTTCGGCCGCCAAAGTCGAAATGGCCAGCGGCGTTGATCCCGGATCGGGACGCAAGCGTAAATCGGTGCGAAAAACATATCCATCCGCCGTCCGGTCATCAAGCGTTGAAACAACCCCACGCGCCAAGCGCACAAAATGTTGCCCGATCGCCATGGGGTCATCCGCACGGATATAGTCTGGATTAAACAAAATGATCAAATCAATGTCGGATGAATAATTAAGCTCTCGCCCGCCAAGCTTGCCCATACCCAACACCACAAGCCCAGAGCCCAGTTTCGGGTCATTTGAATCTTTGAGCTGAATTTTTCCCCGCCGGGCCAGTTCGTTTAAATGAAAGGCACACGCCGCTGACACAGCCGCATCCGCGAAATCAGACAAAACGCCGGTGACGGCGCCAAGGTCCCAAAGGCCCGCAAGGTCGGCAAGGGCCGTTGCCAAGGCTATTCTGCGTTTTTGGATGCGCAAATGGCGCTTAAGGGCCGCATCATCAAGCCCCTTTGAGCCGTGACGCGTGGCTTTTAGGGCAATATCCACCACGACTTTTGGACCAAGTTCCAACATATCCTTTGTGAACAGTGGATCATTGAGCCAGCATGATGTAAGAAAAGGGGAATTCCCAAGGACCGCATTGATAAGTTTTTGACCAACCGAAGAGGCAGCAAGGGACACGGCAAACGATTCTAATTCTGGATCACCTTGGACAGCTTCCAAGAACCGTTCCCAGCCTACGGCTGCACGATCGTCAAAAGCGCTCCCCGGCAGGTCATTGGGATTGAATTCAAAGAGGTTCATGGTATTTATTCTGCATTCTGTGACTTAAATATGGAACCTGAGTATAGTCTCTAAAAGCATTGAGGAAAGAGCACTGTTTAAACGCACGCTAAGTCATGGTGTTAAAGTTATCGGCGGACTCGGTTTGGGTATGCTGGTGGCCATCCTTTTGGTGGCATTGCGCTTGTCCTCAGGCCCGGTTTCACTGGGCTTTTTGACGCCTTATCTTGAAACGGCACTGGCCGATGCTCACCAAGGCAATTTTAACATCACCGTTGAAGACACCATCCTCACCTGGGCCGGTTGGGAACGAACTTTGGACATTCGCGTGGTCAACGTACAATCGAAGCTGTCCAATGGAGACGTGCTTGCCACCATCCCAGAAGTCTCGGTGTCGTTGAGTGTTAACGCTTTGCTCAAAGGTGTTGTTGCGCCCCGGTCCGTTGAGTTTTTCGGCCCCCTCTTTTCCATCCAACGCGATGCTACGGGACGCTTTGATGTTGGCTTTGAAGGCGCCAGCCAAAGCTCAAATGATTTTGTCGGGGCGATGGTGTTGATGATGTTGGAAGACCCCACCCCCTTACGCCCCATGAGCTACCTGAAAAATATCTCTGTGGTGGCGGCCGACATTACATACCAAGACATTGCCTTGGGCACCACGTGGCATGCGCCGTCGGTTGATGCCAAATTTTTACGCGTTGAAGACGGGCTAAAAGCCGAACTGAATTTAGATCTTCAAGTTGGCTCAAAAGTCTCTGCTGTATCCGTCGCCGGAACCTACTTGGCGGCCCGCAAACGTATGGATTTAGGGGTCAGCTTTGAAGACATCCGCCCCGCCGAATTTTCCGGTGTCTCAAAACAGCTCAAGTTCTTGGATGCCCTCGACCTGCCTTTGACGGGCACGCTGACGTTAAGTGTGGAAGAAACGGGACGCATTGAAGGCGTTGGATTTGATCTAACGGGGTCGCACGGTCATCTGGCGCTTCCCGTGCCCATGGCGTCTGAATTGGGTGTATTGCCGTGGGCTCAACGGGTTGAGGTTTCTGGGCTTTCGCTCAGCGGGCGTTATGAAGGTGTGGGCAATATTTTAGATATTACGTCCCTCAACATTACCGCCCAACCCGGAGAAACGTTCTATCTGCCGGCGCCCTTGGACCATCCCCTGCCCTTGGGCACCTTGAACGCGCGCCTAAATTATGTAGGCGCCACCGGGCAATTGGATATTGCTGAGCTTTCTTTCGGTTTGGGCGAAGCTTTTGGCGGATTGGAAGCCGGCGTTACGGGCACCATTGTCAAAGACCCCAACGGGGCTTTAACGGTAGACCTTAAGGGGTCAGCCCAGAATGTTCGCTATGACGACTTGCCGCTCTTATGGCCCGAAAACTTAGGCGTTGATGTGCGCAACTGGGTTATGGAAAGCCTCAGCGCGGGCGTAGCGGATCAGGCCCGTGTGAACTTATCGTTGGATATTGACCCGACTTTGGGATTGCACATCAACACCTTGTCTGGGGATATTTCCAGCCATGATTTGACCGTGAACTATATTTCCACCATGCCCCGCGTCCGAAAAGCCAAGGGTACGGCGACATTCAATCAAAATCGTTTTGACATCAATATTGAAACCGGGACCAGCGACGGAGACCTGAAGATTACGAGCGGCACCGTCGCCCTGGTCAATTTGCAAGACGACATGCAATGGGCCGAAATCAAACTCAACATAGACGGACCCGTTCCCTCGGCGTTGGAACTCATCGATGCCGAGCCCCTTCGTTTTGCTTCTAATTTGGGTCTAAAATCCCAAACAGCTAAAGGCTTTGTTTCTTCGAATGTAAGCCTGCGCATCCCTTTGAAAAATGATCTTGTGGCCTCGGAAGTCGAGGTTCTGGTCACCGCATCTCTCAAAGAGGTCGATGTTCAAGGGATCGTCTTAGACAATGATATTTCCCAAGGTAATTTATCGCTTAAGGTCAACAACCAAGGCCTCGACGTTGTGGGGAATGCCCAGTTGAGCGGTGTGCCCATTCAATTGAAATGGAATCATGATTTTCGCACCAACGCCCTTTTCACCGATCGTTACGAAGTTTCTGGATATATCGAAAATGTTTTGAACTTAGGCTCGCTTGGCATCGAAGTACCCGATATTTTATCGCGTTATATGAACGGTGGTGCCAAAATCAACATCAACCACACACGCCTGAGCAACGGCCGTCAATCCCTGTCCGCACGCATTGATTTGGCCAAAGTTGATTTGTCTGTGCCGGAACTGGGCTGGCAAAAACCCGTGGGCGTTCCTGGCACAGCCGCCCTTGAAATGCGCATTGAAAATAATGTGTTAAGTGAGATTCCAAACTTTTCCATCCAAGCCCCAAACATGGAAGTTTCCGGGGCTATCGGATTTTTAAAAGACGGCACGCTGGAACGCATCAACTTTGACACCATACGATCAAGCCTGACCGATGTATCGGGGTCCATAACGCCTTTGAACAAAGACGAATGGGAAGTGGTCTTGCGCGGGGAAAGTTTGGATGCGCGGGTGCTGTGGGATGAATTGCTGGGCAAAGGCAAAACAGATGGCGTTGAAGAAGCGTCGAAAGGCCCCGTTGAAAAAGATGCCCTCACCACCCATGCCGCCGTCGACATTCGGTCGCTTCTGATCCGCAAAGGACATGTGGTGCACGACTTCATTGGGACTGTGTATCGAGACCTCGGTGTCTGGCGCAAACTTGATGTCAGCGGTATGGTCGGCAAAGACGGCACCATCGAAATGATGTTAGACACCGCCGATGATGGGCTGCGCTATCTTTCCATCACGTCCGATGATGCTGGATCGGCTCTCAGGGCATTGGGGCTTCATGACAATATATTGGGCGGCAAACTTGACCTCAAAGCCGCCTATACCACGCCGGAAAAATTCACCACTTTAGAAGGTGTGATCAAAATCGAAAAGTACGCCATGATCAAAGCCCCCACATTCGCCAAGCTCATTGGCGTAATGTCTTTGACAGGCATTTTGGATGCCTTGCAAGGCGAAGGCCTCAACTTTGATATCTTGGACGTGCCGTTCAAGCTTGAAGATGGCGTGTTGGACCTGACCCATGCCCGAGCATCTGGCCCCACCCTTGGCGTTTCCGCGACCGGCACAGTCGACATGGGGAACAAGATTTTGGATTTGCATGGCACCGTGGTTCCGGCTTATGCCTTCAATGCCCTTTTGGGCAAAATCCCTTTGATTGGAACATTGTTTTCCGGTGGAGAAGAAGGCGGCGGGTTGTTTGCCGCAGCCTATACCATGAAAGGTCAAGGCGAAAACGTAAAAATTACCTTCAACCCGCTGAGCGTTTTGGCTCCGGGTGTGTTGCGCAACATCTTTACCGGACCGCCAAAAGCCAAAGAAATTGAACCCCCACCGTTATCAAAGTAGCAGGTCTTATCAAAGGAACAGGGCCTAAACAGCCCGCAACAAAACGTGACGTTTTTTGCCCGCCGACAATTTAATAATGCCGTCCTCGTTTAAGTCTGCAACCGTCACAGGGTGGTTAATGTCGCTCACAGCTTTGTCATTGATGCGCGCCCCGCCGCCTTTAACCAGACGTTTAACTTCACCGCCAGAAGCCCCAAGCCCCGCCAACAAGAAGGCTGAAAATGCCGCAATACCGTCTTCTAGCTTGGCCCGTTCAACGTCAACGGTGGGTAAATCCTGGCCCAATTGACCTTGTTCAAAGGTTTTCTCGGCGGTTTGTTGCGCCGTCTTTGCGGCATCATCGCCGTGACACATGCGCGTGACTTCGTTGGCGAGAACCTTTTTGGCCATGTTGATGTCTTGGCCTTCCAAAGCTTCAAGGCGTTCAATTTCGCCAATGGGCAATTCGGTGAACAAACGCAAAAAACGACCCACGTCGGCGTCTTCGGTGTTGCGCCAATATTGCCAATAATCATACGGCGTCAATTGATCTTCGTTTAGCCATACGGCCCCAGCCGCCGTTTTGCCCATCTTGGCCCCGGAAGACGTGGTGAGCAACGGCGTGGTCAAACCAAACGCTTCTTTGCCATCAACCCGGCGGGTGAGTTCCACACCACTGATGATATTGCCCCATTGATCCGATCCACCCATTTGCAAATTACAGCCATGAA
>JAESSV010000109.1 GCA_016763895.1 Magnetovibrio sp.
CAAGCATCCGCTCCATACACAGGCGCCGTTGACGTTCAGGGCGGCCGGTGGTGGTTGCCTCCGAACGCACGACAACGAGGTGTTCGACGCGGAGTTCGGCGATCCAACGTTCGGCTTCGCGCCGGGAACAAAGTCCGGCACGGGCCATCAATTTTGCAACGCGTTGGCCTTTGGGGGGGGTGGCTTCAGTCATCAATTTCTTCGCATCTCACTGTGTAGTCTCGGGCGGCTTCTATGAAGGCCGCGAAGATGCGGGTGTCTGCATCTGTGATTTCAAATTCTGGGTGCCATTGAACGCCCAGACAAAAGGACATATTCAGCGCTTCGATGCCTTCGACAACACCATCGGGGGCGCGCGCGTTGATCTTTACACCATGCGGTTCGCCCTGAACAGCCTGATGATGTGCGCTGTTCACTTGAATGTGATTGTTGCCAATGATTTCGCGCAGCAAAGTGCCTTCGACAATGTCGACATCATGGCCAACTTCATCGCGGGGGTTGGGTTGTTCATGGGCAATGGTTGAGTCTGGAAATTGCTCGGGCACGTGTTGTACCAAGCTTCCGCCCAAGGCCACATGCAACAATTGTTGCCCGCCACAAATGCCCAACACGGGCATGTCGCGGTCTAAGGCCCCTTGTAAAATTTCCATTTCAAACTGGGTTCGTGCATCTTTGGTGGTGACGGATTCATGCACACCGTCTTCGCCATACAAGGATGGGTGAACATCGAAATTTCCCCCGGGGATCAACAAGCCGTCAATGTCGTCTTGGTAAATGTGTAAAAGATCCATTTCAACGGGCAATAACAACGGCAAGCCGCCCGCATTGGCAACCGAGGTGATGTAATTGCGGCGCACCGCATACCACGGGAATTTGGAATACTGACCTTCCCCGCCTGATTCTGTATCCAACACAATGCCGATGACCGGCGTGATGAGGTTAATTTTGGTTTTTGTTTTTGTCATGAATTGACTCTATCAGCAACACAACTTGACGCGCAAGCTTTCGCAAACGTACTCTGCGCTCATGACAAATTATATGGACATGGCCTTGGTTGAAGCACAAGCCGCCGGCGCGCGGGGCGAAGTCCCGGTGGGGTGTGTTATTGTGAACAGCGCCACGGGCAAGGTCTTGGCCCAAACCGGAAACCGCACCGAAGAATTAAGCGACCCGACGGCTCATGCGGAATTGCTTGCCCTTCAAAAAGCGGGACGCAAGCTGGGCTCGCCAAGGCTTTCAGGTTGTGACCTATACGTGACGTTGGAGCCCTGCGCCATGTGCGCCACCGCCATTTCCTTTGCCCGCATTCGCCGCCTGTATTTTGCGGCGTACGACCCCAAAATGGGCGGCGTGCAACATGGGCCAGAAATTTACAATCAACCCACCTGTCATCACGCCCCCGAAGTCTATGGCGGCATCAATGAACAGGTTGCGGCTGAACTGTTGAAAAATTTCTTTAAGGAAAGACGATTCTAATGTTGCGCTAAGATGTTAGCTCTTGTTGCATGTTGGACAGCAATAGGCACAACCATCTGCTGAAGGAAATGTCCTTTTTGCTTTTGTGACAGCAGGCCCACAACTCGCATGCACGCCTAAAGGCAATCGATTGGCGATATCTGGCATATAAGCACAGCCATTTTTATGGACTTCATGATCACCATTGGTCTGGGCATTTTTATTTACGATATAGGCCGGCATAATAACTCCTTATAAATGAGAATCGATAGACTATGCAATTTTAAAGAGTTATCTCGGGCGAGGCAACAAGATACATTTTAAAGTCGGTATCAATGACCGCTGATGTCGGAATGGAGGGGTTTTGTCTCGTTGAACAGCCTTAACTGATCTTCGCTTGCTTTGCCTTGGTGGTTGGCTTTCCAATCCGCATACGTCATGCCGTACACTTGGAAAATAGCCTCTTCCTTAGAAAGTTCGGCGCCTTGGTCCTCAGCCGCAGCCAACAGCCACTTGTACAAGCAGTTGCGGCAAAAACCAGATAAATTCATCAAGTCGATGTTTTGCACATCGGTGCGGGTTTGCAGATGTGCGGTCAAGCTGCGCCAGGCTGCGGCTTCGAGCTCTGTTTGGGTGCTTTTGTCCATAATTATTTAATCGCTCGCCAGCCAATATCGGTGCGGTTGAAGCCTTCGGGCCAATCGATAGCATCGACACCTTGATACGCCGCCTTGTTGGCCGCTTTGACGGTTTTGCCCAAGGCTGTAATGCCCAAAACGCGACCCCCATCTGCAACCAAGTTTTTGCCTTTGGTTTTTGTGCCTGCATGAAAAACCGTAACACCTTCAATGGCTCCGGCTTGGTCCAGGCCTTTGATAACGGTGCCTTTGGTGTAATGACCGGGATAGCCATTGGCCGCCATAACCACCAACAAAGCGGTTTCGTCGTGCCATTCGATGTTGATTTTATCAAGGTTCCCCTCGGCGCATGCGACCAAAGCTTCCAAAACGTCTGATTTCATGCGGGCCATCAAAACCTGGCATTCGGGATCGCCAAATCGCACGTTGTATTCCAAGACTTTGGGACCGTCTTCGGTGATCATCAAACCGCAAAAAAGCACGCCTTTATAGGCACAGCCTTCGGCGGCCATGGCCTTGATGGTGGGCTCGATGATGTCTTACATGATTTGTTTTTCAAGCGCCTTGGTCACCACGGGCGTTGGCGAATAAGCGCCCATACCGCCTGTGTTGGGGCCGGTGCCACCATCGTGCACGGCTTTGTGGTCTTGGGCTGATGCAAGTGGGGTGACGGTGTTGCCGTCCACCAGAGCAAAAAAGCTGACTTCTTCGCCGACCATGAATTCTTCAATCAAGATTTCATCACCCGCATCGCCAAACGCGCGTTCGATCATCATATGGTCAATGGCGGCGTAAGCTTCATTTTTGTTGTGGCACAAAATGACGCCCTTGCCGGCGGCCAAGCCATCGGCTTTGACCACCAAACCGGTTTCTTGACGCATAATATAAGATTTTGCCGCGTCGGGTTCGTCAAAGGTTTGGTATTCAGCCGTGGGAATGCCGTATTTTGCCAGAATGTCTTTCATGAAGGCTTTGGATCCTTCAAGCTGGGCGGCTTTTTCAGACGGGCCAAAGGCTTTGATACCAGCGGCATCCAGGCGGTCGACCAAACCGTTGACGAGGGCGACTTCGGGGCCAACCACAACGAAGTCTATTTTTTCAGATTTGGCAAAATTCACAAGGCCGGGAACATCATCGGCGTCCAATTCAACACATTCGGCAATTTCTGCGATTCCCGCATTGCCCGGAGCCGCATAGAGCTTTTTGCATTTCGCAGATTTCGCAATTGCCCAACACAGAGCATGTTCGCGACCACCTGAACCAACTACCAAAACCTTCATCGTAAAAACCTTTTGGGCCGAAGCCTCTGTCAAAAATAGAGATTTTAAAAATATAACCTGTGCGCTGTTTACCTGACACCTGTGTATCATACATACTGTCGCCCATGAGTGAACACTTAACTGACAACAATTTGCCTGAATCGGGTTTGAACGCCCCTGTATTTTCAGTTTCCGAGATTTCTGGCCATTTAAAGCGAGTGGTTGAGGACTCTTTTGCGTTTGTCCGTGTGCGGGGCGAAATTTCGGGGTTCAAGCGCGCCGCATCGGGTCATTTGTACTTTCGTCTAAAAGATGAGGGTGCGGTGTTGGATGGTGTGTGTTGGCGCGGCACGGCTCAACGCTTGAATGTGGACCCCGAAGACGGCCTTGAAGTCATTGCCGTGGGGCGCCTGACCACGTATCCCGGACGGTCCAATTATCAAATCGTTGTCGAATCCATGGAAGTTGCGGGCGAAGGTGCTCTGTTAAAACTTTTAGAAGCGCGAAAAAAGGCCCTCGCCGCCGAAGGCTTGTTTGACGAAAGCGGAAAGCGGCCTTTGCCGTTTATGCCCCGCGTTATCGGCGTGGTGACGTCGCCCACGGGGGCGGTTATCCGCGATATTTTACATCGTTTGAATGACCGTTTCCCCTTGCGCGTGTTGTTGTGGCCCGTGTTGGTCCAAGGCGAAGGAGCCGGGGATCAAATCGTTAACGCGATTGCGGGCTTTAACCGTTTGAAACCGGGCGGCACTATCCCCAGACCCGATGTTATCATCGTTGCGCGTGGCGGGGGCTCATTGGAAGACCTTTGGGTTTTTAACGAAGAAAATGTGGTGCGCGCGGCTGCGGAAGTGCCATTCCCCTGATCAGCGCCGTGGGCCATGAAACCGATACCACCTTGATCGATTATGCTTCGGACGTGCGCGCGCCAACGCCAACGGCGGCGGCGGAAATGGCGGTGCCCGTGCGTGCCGAACTTTTGGCCTTGGTGCAAGACGACAGTGCTCGATTGATGCGGGCGGGATTGCACCAGGTCAGCGATCGAAAAATACGCTTAGAATGCTTGGCGCGGGGTTTGCCGGACTTAAACCAGCTGGTGTCCAATCAACGTCAACGCTTAGATGATTGGAGCGAACGCTTGGGCAGCAGTCTGAAAACAGGCCTGCACCATCGTCATCGCCGCTTGGCAGAAATATCGGGTGGACTTGTGTCGCCCAAGCCTCAGATGCGATTTGGACATGATAAATTACGGGCGATAAGTTTGTCCTTGATGCGCGCCGGGGGGCGTTTGACGCAAAGACCAGCGCAAAACCTTAAACAAACCGTGCGTTTGTTAGAAGGCTTGTCGTACGAACGGGTGTTGGAACGGGGCTTTGCTTTGGTGACCGACAAACGGGGCAAGGCCGTGACCAGCGTTCAAGACTTAAGCCCCGGAAATGATATCACCCTGCGGCTCAAAGACGGAGCCGTTGCCGCGCGGGTCACGGGGGGCGAGGCTGTGCCGGTTAAAAAGGTCAAAAAGCCAAAAACCAATGACGATAAACAAGGAAGCTTTTTATGAGGATTTTGTTTTTATTCGGCCCGTTGTTTGGCCTGTTGTTTGGCCTGTTGTTTAGCCCGCTGTTCATCTGGCCTGCCCAAGCCGCACAATTATCGGGAAGCTTTGTTCAAGGGGGCTTGGTGATTGGTGAGGCCAAGCCAGGATCTCGCGTAACCTTGGATGGAACAGCCGTATCCGTTGGGGCCAACGGAGCCTTTGTATTTGGTTTTGGTCGAGACGCAAAACCGTCTTCAATCTTGCGCATAACCTTGCCGGATGGGTCCGTTGATCAGCAAAACCTTGCCATCAAAGCCCAAACTTATAAGGTTCAACGCATCAATGGTTTGCCCAAGCGCAAGGTGACCCCAGATCCGGCGGACACGGCTCGCATCAAAGCGGACAATTCTAAAATTTGGAAAGTGCGGGCTTCGATGACCCCCGACACACGTTTTTTAAGCCGATTCAAATGGCCCGTGAAAGGGCCTATTTCGGGTGTATTTGGCTCTCAACGCATCTTGAATGGCAAACCCAAAAGCCCTCACAATGGGGTCGATGTCGCCGCCCCACGGGGATCAACAATCGTTGCCCCCGCAGATGGCGTGGTGGTTTTGGTTCATCAAGACATGTTTTACACGGGGAAAACCTTGATGATTGATCACGGCCTTGGGTTGACGTCCGTGTATGCTCATATGGATCGCATTTTGGTTGTCGAAGGCCAAGTGGTCGAACAAGGCCATCCCATTGGCATCGTCGGCCAAACCGGCCGTTCGACGGGGCCACACCTGCATTGGGGCCTGACATGGAAAGGTACGCATTTGGACCCCATGCAAGCGACGGGGCCGATGCCGCCGATGCCTAGGTGATTAAGTGACCCTAGCGCGCGAAACCATTTGCGGCTTGAACAGCCCGAACATAAGCGATGATAGACGCCGCATCACCTTGGCTCACTTGTGGTTGCGGTGGCATATCGCCATAGGGCCAATGGTGTTGGGTGGTGCCGGTTTTAATGGCCTGGAAAAAGGCCTGGTTGCCGTGATGCCCGGGAACATAAACGCGATTTAAAAAGGGCGGGCCTTGTTCTGTGCCAATGGCTCGTTCCCCATGGCACGCCGCGCAATTTTTATTAAAGGCCGCCTCGCCGCGTTTTTCGGTCAAATTAAGGGCTGGAAGCTTAACGTCTTGAACGGTGAAAACCTTGCCTTGGGGTGTGGAATGACCATTCATAGACATGGTCTTGCCGGTGGGCCCATCTGTTTTCATAAAGGTGACTGCAATGCCACCAATCAAAATAGCAGAGATGGCGATCAGGGGGATTTTGTTCGACATGGGGATGGTCCTTAAAGTTCAAATTTTGCCACATATTGAACCTTCCTGTTGCTATAAGGTCAAGGTTAAAGTCTTGACGTGGCCCGTGGCTCCGCCCAAATTAAAATTATGATCAGAAAACGAGAAATTTTTATTTGTGCAAACCGCCGTGCGGGGGGGGCGGGCTGTATAAGCCAAGGTTCCATTGATGTTTTAGCGAAGTTGATCCAACGCGCGCGCGAACGCGGCGATCATGTAACCATCACCAAAAACGTCTGTATGGGCTATTGCGGCGAAGGCCCCAATGTCAAAATTCGCGGTGGGGCTTATTTCCATCATGTGACGGTCGATGATGTCGAAGACATTTTCGAAAAAGAACAAGCTTTTCATGCCCAAAATCAAGACGAATGATTGCGCGTCGAAAGGTTATGGGGCAAATGATTGCGGGCCAAGGGATTGCAGCCCTAGCTGAGGTGCGCTAAAACCATGCCAATAGAAATCCCCACCAAATGGAGCTTTGCCCAAAATGGCCTCTTACCAATACATTTACGTGATGAAAAATATGACCAAGATTTTCCCGGGCGGAAAAGAAATCTTGAAAGACATCACGCTGTCGTTTTTGCCCGGTGTGAAAATCGGTGTGTTGGGTCATAACGGTTCGGGTAAATCCACGTTGATGAAAATTATGGCGGGGATTGATACGGAATATAATGGCGAAGCCTGGGCGGCGGATGGGGTCAAAATCGGCTATTTGGAGCAAGAGCCTCAATTGGACGAAAGCCTTGATGTGGTCGGCAACGTGATGTCCGGGCTTGGCGGGACCAAAGACTTGCTGGACCGTTTCCATGAAATTTCCATGAAATTTTGTGAGCCCATGGAAGACGATGAAATGACCGCGTTGTTGGAAGAACAAGGCGAGTTGCAAACCAAAATTGATGCCGTTGACGGTTGGGAATTGGAA
>JAESSV010000110.1 GCA_016763895.1 Magnetovibrio sp.
CTCATTACAAGCGTGCCCTTGACGTTGAGCCCAAGTCCGCGATCATCCTTGCGAACTACACCGAATTTTTATTCTGTGAAGGACGGGCCGAGGATGGGGCTCAGATTATTGCCGTTATGGGTGATCGGGGCGTTGACGAGGCCCAACAACTTGCGGCACGGACGGTGGCCTATATGTTAAGCCCGGATGCGGAGGCGCGGCGGCGGAATTTGGTGGCGGTTCAGGGCTTTTTAAAGGATGAAACGTACCATGCAGACTTTGGCTTTGACGTCGTCCTCGCCAAGGCCGAAGACTTTGGTTATGTGGATATGAAATTTGCCAAGGCTTTGGCGGCGGTTGTAAATGGGCGGGCGAAATTGGACAGCTTGGACACGTTTTCTGAGTGGACGGATTTAGAGTAAGCCTTCGACGATGACCAACACCACGGCGTACCGTCCGCCTTTGGCGATCACGACCAAAATGGTGAAAACCCAAAAATTAACGCGCAAGAACCCAGCGGCAAAGGTGATGGGGTCGCCGATGATGGGCACCCAACTGAGCAGCAAGCTCCACACCCCCCATTTTGAAAACCATCGATCGGCTTTTTCCAGATCTTTTTCTTTAAACGGGAACCATTTTTTGTGTTGCCAGTGCAAGCACCAACGCCCCAACACCCAATTCACAATGGCACCTAATGTATTGCCCAGTGTGGCCACAGCCCACAGAATCCAATCGGCATAGCTGCCCTCTGAGATCAGCCCTGCCAAGACTGCTTCGGAAGAAAATGGGAGGATGGTTGCCGCCAAAAAGGCAGAAAAGAAGAGGCCGATATATCCGTTCATAAAAACCTAACTGAATGAAACAGGAATGTTGTCGATCAAGCGGGTGCGGCCCAACCGAACCGCCGCAATCACCCGTGTATCACGATCTTCATCAAATGTTTCAAGAGGTTTTAGAGTTTTGGCATCAACAATAGTCAAATAATCGATGGCCCCAAAGCCTGCTTTGGACAGTTTTTAGCGCCCGGCCCGTTCCAGAACCTTTGCCGTTTCTCCGCCCCGGAATCCTTCGCCTATGGTTTTAAGAACCGACTGTAAAAGCGGCGCCGTTCCCCGTTCTTGTTCGTTTAAATACACATTGCGCGAAGACAAAGCCAAACCATCCGCGTGGCGCACCGTGGGCACACCGTGAATTTTTGTGGGAATGCTCAGATCTTCGACAAGCTGATGAATGATTTGAAGTTGTTGAAAATCTTTTTCCCCAAAAAAAGCATGATCGGCTTGGGCCTGGTTCAACAATTTCGTCACCACCGTTGCCATGCCATTAAAATGACCCGGGCGCATGACGCCTTCTAACATGGCATTAAAGGGGGGCAAGCGAACCTCGGTCATATGACCATGGGGAAACATTTCTTCATCATCGGGAGCAAATAAAGCATCCGTGCCATGGGCTTCCATGAGTTCGCGGTCAAAATCTTCATCTCTGGGATAGGCTTTGAAGTCTTCGCCAACGGAAAATTGAATGGGATTGACAAATATGGTCGCGATCACCCGGTCGCACCTGGCCTGAGCCGCCTTGATCAAGGCCATATGTCCTTCGTGCAAGGCCCCCATGGTGGGCACCAAACCAACGCTTAAGTCTTTCTTGCGCCAACCGTGAACCAGTGACCTCAAAGATTTTACGGTGCGCACAAGGACAAGGGGCTTAGTCATCATTGTGTTGCTGCTCTTTCATGCCAAAGCAATGTTCTGGACCGGGGAAAGCCCCCGATTTAACATCATCGGCGTATAATCTTGCGGCTTCGGCTATGCCACCGCCCAAATCCATGTAACGTTTGACAAATTTTGGTTTAAAATCGTTGAACAAGCCGACCATGTCTTCGGTCACCAAAATCTGACCGTCACAAACCGGAGAACCGCCAATGCCGATGGTGGGCACATCCACGTCATCGGTGATGCGGCGAGCAACGGGTTCCAACACCCCTTCCACCACCAACCCAAAGACTCCGGCTTTGGCGAGGATCTTGGCATCATCAACAATCGACTGGGCGTCGTCTTGGGATCGTCCCCGCGTTTTAAATCCGCCCGCAATGTTAACCTGTTGCGGCATCAAACCCACATGGCCCAACACGGGAATGCCCCGCTTGGTCAAAAAAGTAACCGTGGAGGCCATTTCAGCGCCGCCTTCGATTTTCACACCCGCACAGCCCACTTCCTTCATAATGCGCGCCGCATTGCGAAAAGCCACTTCGGGGCTTTCTTGATAAGACCCAAACGGCATATCAACAATCACACACGACCGCTTGGCCCCACGCATCACCGCTTGGCCGTGGGCAATCATCATGTCCAAGGTCACCCCAACGGTGGTGTCCAAACCATACAAAACCATGCCAAGGCTATCGCCCACCAGCAACAGGTCCGTATGCACGTCCAACAAACGCGCGGTGATGACGGTGTAAGCGGTCAAACACACCAAAGGCGCCGCCCCATTTCGCCGCTTACGCGCCCGAATATCGGGAACCGTCAAACGCTTAACTTCACCGTCTACGTTTACAGATTTAAGAGTACTCATCGGGCGTTCCATTGTTTCAAAGGTTATTAATATGAATAGTAGGCCAAAAATGCCTTGCGCTTCAAGAAAACTTCATCAGAAACTTTACGATTTTGCGGGCTTTATCGCTGAATAGTTTTGGTGTGTAAAAGCTTCCGGCGGCGCGTTTTGAAACTTCGCCCAGGGTTGGGTAGGGGGAAATGGTTGAGGCCAGTGCGCCGATCTTTAGATTTTGTTCCATGGCAAGAACCCACGGGGCGATAAGGTCTCCGGCCCGTGGACCAACGATGGAACAACCAAGTATTTTGCCCTTTTGGGTGACAATGGCTTTGATTTTGCCATCGGTGTTGTGTTCTGCGGTGGCGCGGTCATTTTCGTCAAAACTAAAATTGAGCACACGCACGTCGGCGCCATATTTTTCCCGCGCCAAGGCTTCTGATAACCCCACATTGGACAATTCCGGTTCGGTGTAAGTGACCCAGGGCACGGTGTCTAAGTTAGCCTTGGCCGGCAGTTTAAACAGCGTGTTGCGGATGACGATGCCCGCGTGATAGCCCGCAACGTGGGTGAATTGGAATCCGCCCGCGACGTCGCCAATGGCAAACACACGCTTGTTGGACACACTGCGCAAGCGTCGGTCAATTTCGATGCCGCGTGGAGAAAAATCGACTTTCGCGGCTTCAAGGCCTAAATCTTGGACATTGACGCGGCGTCCTGCGGCGACCAAAAGATGCGATCCTTTGATGATATGCCCGGTGCCACTGCTGTCTTCGATGACAACTTCTGGTGCGTTTTTCGAGCCTTGCACGCGGTCAACCTTACAGCCTTCAAACAAATCGATGCCGTCCTTCAGCAAATGTTGGCGGATCACGTCAGCCAACTCCGGATCATCCTTGGGCATGATGGAAAAAAGTTCCAACACGGTTACGCGGGCGCCCAAATGCCGAAAGGCTTGGGCCATTTCACAACCGATGGGGCCCCCGCCGATGATGATCAAATGTTTGGGAATTTCGGTGAGGTCAAATATATTTTCATTGGTGAGCGGGGATATGGCGCGCAAACCATCAATCGGCGGAACAAAGGCGCTGGACCTGGTTGAAACCACAAAATACTTGGCGGTAATTTCCTGATCTCCGGCGACCAAGGTTTTGGGCCCGGTAAAGCGCCCATGAGCCTTGACCACGTTAACGCCTAAGCCTTCAAAACGTTCGACGCTGTCGTTGGGCGCGATGGTTTCAATGACACCGCGAACATGTTCAAAGACTTTTTTTCCGTTGATCGAAACTTTCCCAGCCGTGATGCCAAATTGATCCGTATGAGCCGCATGAAAAGCAGCGTGTCCGGCGGCGAGCAAGGCTTTTGATGGCACACAGCCCGTGTTCAAGCAATCGCCCCCCATTTCGGATTTTTCGACTAAGACCACGTCGGCGCCCATTTGAGAGGCTCCAGCCGCCACGGACAACCCCCCAGCCCCCCCACCGATCACGCAAATATCACACGAAATTTTTTGACTCATGGTGAGCTTTATCCTTTGAATTTTTTATACAAGACCGGCACCAACGAAAGGCCGGCCAGGCCCAATATGGGCAACAGAATTTGGGGTTCCAAAATGATGCCCAAGTTCGGCGCTTCGCCCTTTTCAATCACCGCCCCCAACCCCGCGCCAACGTGGGCATAAATGGTGGTGCCGGGAATAATGCCAATGAACGTGGCAACGACATAGGTGCGAAATTTAACATCCAACAAAGCGGGGACCAGGTTCACCAACCAAAACGGAAAGGCCGGGACCAAGCGTAAAAACAACAGGTAACTGAAGGCATTTTTTTGAAAGCCCCCCTTCATTTTGTCGAGGTTGGACCCCGCACGGGCCTGAAACAGGTCGGCAAAGGCATAGCGTGCAGCCAAAAATATAGCCGTGGCACCCAGCGTGGCTCCAACCACCACATAAAGAGCCCCCCAAACGCCGCCAAAGATTAACCCGCCCGCCAAGGTCAACCAAACCCCACCGGGCAAGGACAGGCCCACAACAACGATGTAGATCAAGATAAAGGCCATCACAGACAGCGCATGGTGATCCGCAGTCCACGCGGTAATGGCGCCGTAATTTTCCGCCAGAGACTGAAAGCTTAATAAATTTTGAAAGCCACCGACAAAAAATATGGTGATGCCCACAAATACGACGACAATAGGAATATAACGTTTCAGGCCCAGCGGCGTGGGTTGCCCGGGTTCTAAAACAGCCTTAACATCAACAACAGGAGGGGTGGACTTAATGGGTGAAGAGCTTTGGTTTTCGGGGGTATCAGGCATGTTTCGGAACCTTTTTTATGCAATATTTGGTCTATTATGGAATGCTCAGTCAAACAAGACTAGCCATATTCGTTATGGCTTTGAGTTCGCTGCGTCCGGGTAAAATGATACACTTATTTCATAAAGTCTTGAGATAAAGCCACGCAAGCGTTGACTTCATCGTCACAAGCCCTTATACACCGGGCCTTAATTATAGATTCCGGAGACATCCAGTGAAACGTACATTTCAGCCGAGCAACATCGTTCGCAAACGCCGTCATGGCTTCCGCAGCCGTATGGCAACAGTCGGCGGTCGCCGCATCATCGCAGCCCGTCGCGCCAAGGGCCGTAAACGCCTGTCCGCTTAAAGTCGGGTTAATGGGGCATCAACTCTTACGTTTGAAAAAGCGACCCGATTTTTTGAAGGTCGCGGCAACACGTAAGAAATGGGCCTCACCTGGGTTTATTCTCCAGGTTAGAAGCCACCCGGCGGTCGGGAAACCAGCCCGCGCGGATGGCTTTTTGCGTGTTGGCTTTACGGTCAGCAAAAAAGTGGGCAATGCCGTCCATCGCAATCGGGCCAAGCGCCGCCTTAGGGCCTTGGCTCAAGATATTTTGCCAACCCGTGCGAACGGGGGATATGACCTTGTTTTGATTGGTCGGCGCACCACAATTGATCGCCCATATGCCAAGTTGGTGGACGATTTGTTGAAAGCTTTGGATAAAATGGGCGTGGCCCGGAACGTTTCCGAGTCGCTGTCCGAACAGGTAAAGGACGCACCATGAGCCGCCTCGCCCCAGCTCTGACAAGGGCCTTAACATGGATTTTCCGTGTTTTGATTATGGGCTATCAATGGCTGGTGTCTCCCATTTTGGGGGGCAATTGTCGGTATCATCCGACCTGTTCATCTTATGCTTTGCAAGCCCTTGAACAACATGGCCCTTTCAAAGGGGCGTGGTTGGGGGTAAAACGCATTCTGCGCTGTCATCCTTGGCATGATGGTGGTTTCGACCCGGTGCCCTTGCGGCATCAAAACGAGCCTAAACAGACGACCGATGGCAAATGCCATCATGTGAAACAAAAGATTTAATGAATTAACACCAAGGTTTGACCAACGAGTCGGGCCAATGGGAAACTGGGACACATAATGGACAACCGCAATCTTGTACTCGCCATTGTCATTTCTATTTTGATTTTGGTTGGCTTTGAATATCTTTATCCCAAGGCTCCGACGCCCGTGGATAGTCCCGCTTCGACCCAGTTGAACACGCCACAAACGACCACGCCTGGCATGCAAACCCCGGCGATGGATCAGGCTCAAATCCCAACGGTTCCCGGCGCCGTTGCCACCACACCAAAGCTTCAAGCCGCGCAGGCCGCCGCCGTAGTGGCGCAATCTCTGTCTCAGATGCTGAGCAGTTCAGAACGGGTGTCCATCACGACCCCCAGCGTCACGGGATCAATTGCCTTGCGAGGCGGTCGCATCGATGATTTGATTTTGAACCTCTATAAAGAAACTTTGGACGCCGACAGCGCCAACATTCGCTTATTGTCTCCCCGGGGGACCGAAAAAGCTTATTATGCGGAACATGGCTGGATTGCCCCTGCGGGTGTGGCCGTGCCAACGTCCGATACCTTGTGGACGGCAAACCGTACGGTTCTTGATCCGGTGAACCCCGTCACCTTGACGTGGGACAACGGCCAAGGCTTAACGTTCAAACGGGTCATTGCCATTGATAAGGATTATATGTTCACGATCACGCAAAGTGTGAACAATGCAACGGCGGCTGCTGTTACGCTGAATCCTTATGGGCTTGTGTCTCGTTGGGGAACCCCAAAAATTTCCGGACTGTATATCCTGCACGAAGGCCCATTGGGTGTTTTTGATAAAGTTTTGGAAGAAGTCGATTACACAGACTTACAAGACAATGGCGAAATGGCCTTTCCATCCACGGGGGGCTGGCTTGGCTTTACCGATAAGTATTGGCTTACCGCTTTGGTTCCCGATCAAACAGAGACGGTGAACGCGCGGATGTTGTATTCCAAAACGGGCACCATCGAAAAATATCAATCTGATTTTGTGGGTGCAGCTTTGGTTATCCAGCCAGGGGCGTCCGTTGACACCACGACGTATTTCTTTGCCGGAGCCAAAAAGGTCAGTGTTCTAGACGGCTATATTGAAAAATATGGCATCACCAATTTTGATCTCGCCATCGATTTTGGTATGTTTTACTTTCTCACAAAACCAATATTTTACTCTATGAATTGGCTGTACAGCCATATCGGAAACTTTGGTGTCGCGATTTTATTGCTGACCGTTGGCATCAAGGCGGTGTTGTTTCCGTTGGCCAACAAGTCTTATGTTTCCATGAGCCGCATGAAAAAATTGCAGCCTCAGGTGAAAAAGCTTCAAGCGCGTTTTAAAGACGATAAAATGCGCCTTAATCAAGAAATGATGGCCTTGTACAAAAAGGAAAAAGCCAATCCAGCCGCAGGTTGCTTGCCCGTTATTGTGCAAATTCCGATTTTCTTCTCGCTGTACAAAGTGTTGTTGGTCACCATTGAAATGCGTCAAGCGCCCTTCTTTGGCTGGATTCAGGACTTAAGCGTTCGCGACCCGGCGTCCATCTGGACCGGTTTTGGCCTGTTCCCGTGGGATCAGTTGGCCGTAATCCCCGTCCCGCTGGACATTGGTGTCTGGCCCATCGTGATGGGCTTTACCATGTGGTTGCAACAACGCCTGAACCCGGCTCCGACCGATCCTATTCAAGCTAAGGTTTTCCGTTATCTGCCGTTCTTGTTCACCTTTATGTTGTCCAGTTTTGCGGCCGGTTTGGTCATCTATTGGGCTTGGAACAACACGTTGTCGATTATACAACAATGGTTAATCATGCGTCGCATGGGTGTTAAGGCCGGAAATTAAGCATGGCTGATATTATCCCCATCAAACTTGATGACAGCTTTGATCAAGACCAAGTTGAAGCCGGCCGGTTGTTGTTTGCTCAAGAATCGACCTTCATGTTGGGTGTTGCCGGGCTGGACCAGGTCCCCGAAACCGATCTCCCCGAGATCGCATTTGCGGGCCGATCCAACGTTGGCAAGTCTTCCCTTGTGAATGCGCTGACCGGGCGTAAATCCCTGGCGCGTATGTCACACACACCGGGGCGCACCCAACAAATCAACTTTTTTGATTTGGGCAAGCGCCTGATGTTGGCCGATATGCCGGGTTATGGTTATGCCCGCGCGCCCAAAGACGAAGTCGCAAAATGGACCCGGTTGGTGAATGCCTATCTCAAAGGACGCCCCCAGCTGAAACGCGTTTTGGTTTTGGTCGATGCGCGCCACGGTCTGAAAGACACCGATCACACCATCATGAAAATGCTGGACAGCGCCGCTGTGTCTTATCAAATCGTCTTCACCAAGATCGACAAGGTCAAACCCCCTGCCCTTGAAAAGCTGTTGGCGAAAACCCAAGCCGAACTTGCCAAGCATGTGGCTTCGTTTCCCATTATCCGGTGCACCAGTTCGGCAAAGAAGATTGGTATCGAAGCGTTACGTGCCGAAATTGCCCAGCTGGCGGGACAATAACTGCACGAAGACTCTGGAACCGCAGTAAGACTCTCGAACCGCAGTAAGACTCTCGAACCGCAGTAAGACTCTCGAACCGCAGTAAGACTCTGGCTTTACGCAAAATTTGATATAGGTTTTTTCCATTATGGCTGATGATCCAAAAATAAAGACTGATCCTGAAGCACCGCCTCAAGAATGGTTGAATCAAGCCAAAACCTTGTCGGAAGCGTTGCCGTTTATGCGGCGCTTTGCGGGCGAGACGTTGGTGATCAAGTTCGGCGGCAATGCGATGGGCGATCCGGAGTTGTCGGAATTGTTTGCCCGCGACATTGTGTTGTTGCGGCAAGTGGGCTCGAACCCCATTGTGGTCCACGGTGGGGGCCCGCAAATTGGCGCCATGCTGGACAAACTTAAAATCCGCAGCGAATTCATTAATGGTTTACGAGTAACCGACCAAGACACCATTGAAGTTGTTGAAATGGTCTTGGCCGGGTCCATCAACAAACACATCGTCACCGAAATTAATGCTCAGGGCGGTTTCGCCGTGGGCTTGTCGGGAAAAGACGGCAATTTGATTTTGGCTGAAAAGCTGAAGCGCACGGTCAAAAATATCGATTCCAATATCGAACAAGTCATTGATTTGGGCCTGGTCGGCTATCCCGCCACCATCACCACCCACGTTTTGGACCAGTTCGAAGTAAGCGATATTACGCCTGTGATCGCCCCCATCGGCGTGGGACCAAAGGGCGAAACCTTAAACATCAATGCGGACACCGCATCGGGTGCCATTGCCGGCGCCATGGATGCCAAGCGGTTGTTGATGTTAACGGACGTCAAAGGCGTGCTGGATAAGTCTGGCAAGCTGATTGATAAAATCACCGCGACCAAGGCGCGGGCCTTGATCAAAGACGGCACCATCACGGGCGGCATGATCCCCAAAGTTGAAACGTGTTTGGTCGCGATCGAATCCGGGGTCGAAGCTGCGGTGATCATTGACGGTCGTATTCCCCACGCTTTGTTGTTGGAATTGTTTACCAAACATGGTGCAGGCACGCTGATTTCTGCCGATTAAAATTTTCGGACGGTGCGTCAATTGGTCTTCGTTTGTGACTTTAATTTGCACTAATTTGCGGTCACAAACGTGAATTCCTTTCCGTTAAAATTCAGTGTTATCATCACAACCTTACAGTTTTAAAAAAACGATGCCCGGGGCCTTGGTGGGGGCTTGGTGCGCGTTTGGACCAAGATTTCGCGTTGAACTGAGGGTTGGATGGATTATGCGAATTCATCACCGACTATGCCCAAGCCCCATGTCAGAGAAGACAGAGGGCACCCTTTGGGCGAGCCGCCTAAGCCTTCACAGCCTGGCCGCAAGTGTTTGTTTATTATTGATAATCTACCCCCAAGAATTCAAAAAATAAAAACCTTGTTTGCGGAAATTTTTGACATTCGCGTATTTTCCAACGGGGCTTTGGCCTTGCAAGCCATGTTGGATCACCGCCCCATTGGCGTGGTCAGTGACGATCGCACCTTGAGCACCGATGGTTCACACTTACATCGTTTGAAATGCTCACATGTCGTGTTGAAACATATTCCATTTTTCATCACATCTGATGCATATCAAGGCTCTTATCGGGGCAGCAATGGCGAAGGCAGCGCTGATTATTTTTTTAAACGCCCGGTCAATTTTGAAGTTTTGCTTCAGGTGGTGTTGCGCGTGATACAAAAACAAGCCGAACACAACATTACAAAACCCCGGGCAAACGCTTGCGTTGGGATCGCAACGGCTCAACGCCAACCGGGCAAAGGTGATTTTATTTCGTTGGCCAGAGATGTCGCCAACCATCGTCCCATGAACAAACAGGTTCTTAAATGCACGTGGAATCCCTTGCTCGACTGCATCAAAGATGAAGAACACAAGTTGGTGTTAGAAGCGCTGAGGAACTACAGCAGCGAATTTTACACCCATTCTTTGCGGGTGGCTGTTTTTATGGCGGTGTTTGCCAAGCTCTTCAAGGCCAACAAACAAGAAACCATTTTGCTCACGGCCGGGGGCTATATGCTTGATTTGGGGATCATGTTGTTGCCCTTGGCCTTGTTGAACAAGCCCGAAGTTTTTTCTGTGGAAAATCAAGCCATGATGAACAAGCATGTGCACTATAGCCAAGAAATTTTAGAAACCCTCGACTCCATTGATCCATTGATTTTTGAAATCGCCAGCTTGCACCATGAACGCCTGGATGGATCGGGCTATCCCAAAGGCCTCACAGGCCCCCAAATCAATCAGCTTGGGCGTATTGCCGCGATTTCAGATGTGTTTGCTGCTCTTACAGACAAACGCCCGCACAGGCCGCCTTTCAGCGTGCATGAAGCTTTTGAAAAAATGCACCAAATGGACAAGGCTTTGGATCAAGATTTGCTCAAACTGTTTCAAGAAAAAATGGATCTATAAAATATTCAAAACGTTTTCGGGTGGACGACCAACCGCCGCTTTGTCGCCGCTCACCACAACCGGACGTTCAATGGCACGGGGATGAGCCACCAGCGCTTCGATCAAGGCGTCGTTGTCTAAATTCGCAACGTCGATGCCTTCTTCCATGGCTTCTTTTGAGCGCACAAGTTCAGCCGCCGTCATGCCCAGTTTGGTCAAGATATCTTTGAGTTCGGCGGCGCTTGGCGGCGTGTTCAGATATTCAACAATGGTCGGTTCAACCCCATTTTCACGCAACAATTCTAACGTAAGACGAGATTTTGAGCAGCGCGGGTTGTGGTAAATTTTGACGGACGTGGCAACTGACATGGTGGCTCCTTAAGAATGGGCTTTGTTTTTGGGTGGGACGAAGATTTCAGGCGCATCGCCCGGAAGAGCTTCGACATATAAAGATTGCGAAGGGAACGCAAAAGAACTTCCGGCTCCTTCGACAATTTCTTTGATGGTATACGCCAATTGCTCTTTGATTTCCAACCATTCACCCCATTGGGTGGTGTTGGTAAAGCAATACAGCATGATGTCGATGGAACTGTCGGAAAACCGATCGATGCGCACAAATGTCGACACGTCCTTGGCATCCGCAAACGCATCGTTGGTGAGGATATAAGATTCAATTTGATCGCGAATATCGCGCAATTGATCGATGGTCGACGAATATTCGACCCCGATGTACCAATAAATGCGGCGATGCGTCATGGATGAAAAATTGGTCACCGCATTGTCTGATAACTTGGCGTTGGGCACAAAAACGGGGGCTTTATCAAAACGTCTGACCATGGTCGACCGAAAGCCGATTTGTTCAACGGTGCCTTCAACCACGCCTTCAACCCTGATCCAATCGCCTTTGTTAAAGCGTTGCTCGGCAATGATCAAAATCCCCGCAATCAGGTTTTTGAACAAGTCTTGAGCGCCCAGGGCCACGGCCACGCCAAACAGGCCAAGTCCAGCCAAAATCGGCCCCACTTGAATGCCCCAAATTTCCAAAACGGCGGCAATGCCGACAAAAGCGATGATCACCTTGATGCTTTTGACCATCCAATCGATCATCACCGGGGTAAATATTGTTTCCAATTTGTGCAGCAAATGGCTGAGCGGCGACACGGCGCGATGCAAGCCCCAAAATATAGCAATGGTGATCATTGATTTTACAAGACTATCGGCCAAATCTTGATGAGCATTTTTCAGCGGCAGGTAGTCCAAGGCCAAAAAGGTACCCAACACAAGCGGCAACATACGAATCGGCGCTTCTAAAGCATTCAACAATTCATCGTCGAGCATCGTTTTGGTGCGCATGGCTTTGATCCTGAGCGCCCCGATAACAAACCGCGCCATAAGGCCGCGCAGCACCATGAACACCACAAAAATTCCCAAAGCACTCAACAACGTCGCCACGTCAATGCCAAACGCGCCCGTGGCCCAGACCTGAACAACCAAATCCCAAAACTTTTCAAACGATTGCATGGTCTCTCCAAAATAATTTATGCGGGGATGATAGCGGAGTTCAGCCCGAGGTCAAAAGGTCTTCTAACTCTTCGGGGCTTGCGGCTTGAATAACCCGTTGCGCCATATCATAAGAAAAGCCAGATCGTGCCATGGCAGCCATATGTTTGTCTTGGCATTCTTCGCGTTTGGCAGGATCGCACCACGGGCCAAAACGGCGCCGTCGGGCAAGCTTTATGGCGGCAAAAAGTTCGGGATCAGGGGCGTCAACGGTCAAGGCTTGCAAAGCCGCGTCAAGGGTATCGGGTGCGATGCCTTTTTCCATAAGCTTCATGCGGATCATGCGGGAGGATGACCCCCGCGACATCATGGCCCGGGCGCGGGTTTCTGCGTATGCGAAATCGTTGAGCAGACCCGATGCGACAAAGCGGTCCACCAATTCATCAATCCACCCCTGGGCTTGGGCTTGGTCTAAATCTTCGTGAAAGATTGCGGCTTTGTACACCCGGCGTCCCAACACCCGGCGCAGGTTTTCGGCAGAAGACGCATATCGATCAAGATGATGCAAGGCAATGTTGTTCAAGCGCTCGGGCGTAATTTTGCGGGGCGGCCTTGGTTCTTTTTTTGATTTGGGTTTGCGCTCTTCCATAGTGCATGACTATATAAGCCTTATGAGACAGATTCAAACATCCAATATGATCGGCCTGTACACC
>JAESSV010000111.1 GCA_016763895.1 Magnetovibrio sp.
ACGCCCCACACAGCTCCGCACAGCCTCAGACAGCCCCACACAGCTCCACACAAACGAAAACACGCCCCGTTGAGGGCGCGTTTTTGTATTCTTAATCGATGAAGATTTCAGAAGCTTATTTAATTTTAGCTTCTTTGAAAACCACATGCTTACGGACCACCGGGTCGTACTTGCGGAATTCCATCTTTTCGGTGGTGTTGCGCGGATTTTTCTTGGTCACGTAGTAGTAACCGGTATCCGCAGTGCTGACCAGCTTGATCAAGATTGTTGCTGACTTAGCCATGGCTTTCGTTCCCGCCAAATAATTCTAAAAAACGTATGAGCGCCGTAAAATAGGGCGAAATGGGCTGAAGTCAAGTAGTATTCCTAAAACTTAAATTTAGTGACGCAAAGCTGTGTCTACGCGGTCGGGTGTAACGAGCGTATTTTGACATAGATTTTGGTCAGAAATAACCCGTATTGCCAATTGTTCCAACAGGTCAGAGGATGCATTGGCTTTCAATATTTTTGCGGGACAGGCGGTCCGCAGCTGGGGGCGTTGACCGTCAAAAATCATTCCGGCGGCCCACCACCGGCCCATGTCTTCGCGTTGTTTTTTGATATGAGCGGGAGACAGAATCGCATCCGACATGGATTCGCCATGCAAAGCTTTATAATTGGTGACGCAAACCGCCGGCATTACGCCCAACCCATGCAAAGCATAACCCGACGGTGAAATCAGCCTCGACCACGTTAAGGTCATCTCACCATCGTTGGGCAAGCGGATCACGGTTTGTACCGTACCCTTGCCGTACGACGATGTCCCCACCACCACGGCCCGGCCAAGGTCTTGCAAGGCGCTGGCGACAATTTCAGCAGCCGAGGCGCTGTTGCCATCGACCAGAACCACCAAGGGCAGTCCCTTGATTAAATCCAATCCGCCGGCGGTGTAATTGTGCATGCTGTCGATGTGGCGTCCCCGGGTCGAAATAATGCGTCCGCCTTTTAAAAAAAGGTCGGCGACGTTGACCGATTGCGATAGCAAGCCCCCAGGATTGCCCCTTAGGTCCAAAATAACGCCCTCGATGGTGCGCTTGTCAAAATCATCCTCATGGGCTCTCAGCACGTTGTGGAGGCTTGTGGACGTGCTTTTGTTGAAGCTGGAGATGGTCAGGGTCAGGATTTTTTTGGTATGGCTAGAGAAAACGGTTTGCGGGATGATGTGGCTGCGCAACAAATTGAAATCAATGCGACGAAGCTCAGCGGTCAGATGACGGGGCTTGCGCAAGACCGACACGGCGACCAGGCTGCCCACCGGGCCGTGCAAGATTTCTGTGGCTTGGCGGTGTGATTTAGAGGCTTGAGCTATTCCGTCAATTTCGAAAATAAGGTCATTGAGTTTTATCCCGGCAAGGTTGGCGGGGCTGTCTTGGTCTACATGGGTGATCAAGATCCCGTCTTTCGCTTTTTTAAACGTAATGCCGATGCCCCCAAAACCATCCCGTTGGGCGCGGATTGTCCGGGCTTCATTGCCGCCGGCATACCTTGAAAAGATATCCAGATTAGACATCATTCCATCAAAAAAAGCCTCAAACACACGTTCGCTTTCGCTGCTTTTAATATCTTGAGAATATGTTCGGGTGGTCCGGATCACTTTGGTGGCCAAAAAAGCCCAGGCCGCTGCGTCCAGCTTATGCGGTGTTGAAAAGGTCTTGAGGACCGTATCGGATAAACTCAATTTAAGCTGATAAGCTTTGGCGTCAAAGTCAACAGATAGCCGGGGGTCTAAGGTGGCCAAGCCTTGCAATCCGCTCACCGCCAAAATGTCCATGGGAATGGGGTCGATGTATCGTTTGGTGATGTTCTTTAGGCCTTCGCGAATGGTGGCCTGAGCCGTGCCATAGGCGAACCCATTTTTGCCTTGGGAAAACGCACTCTGGTTCGTTTGGTGCGGGTCTTTCAAAGATGTTGACGGAGCACATGCCCCCAGCCCAAGGGCCAGCACAACTGTGAAACAGACGCCTTGAAAAATACGTAAACTTGAATTTAAACGAACAGTCATTTGCGAATCATGGTCTATTTTGGGGCGCACGTCACGCTTTTGTTGTCAGGATGCACGGCCCCTGCGCCGCGCGGCTCTGTTTTTACCTCTGCGTTTTAACGGTTTTCGGCCACCTGATTTGTCGTTGAAATTAGGCTTTCCGCCGCTCCGTTTGGTTGGTTTTCCCGCCGTGCCGCCGGACATCATTTGAAAGACCGTTGACCCGGTCAACGGGTCGGCTTCGATAATCATCACTTCAACGCTGTCGCCCAAACGATAGGTAAAGCCGGTTTCGCGACCGCGCAACGTATGTGTGGCTTCGTCGTGAATGTAAAAATCGTCGCCCAAGGTGCGAATGGGTACAAGCCCATCCGCGCCGCTTTCCGCCATGGTCACAAACAAGCCAAACCGGGTCACGCCATTGATGCGACCGGGCAGGGTCTTGCCGATTTGAGCAGACAGATACAAAGCCGCAAAGCGGTCGACGGCATCGCGTTCCGCACCCGAAGCATTGCGTTCGGTGACCGACAGGTGCTCGCCGATTACCGTAAAGTCTTTGTGATCGTCTTGCAAAGGGCCTTCGCCCAATCCCAAGCCGCGCACCAAGGCCCGGTGCACCAACAAATCGGCGTACCGGCGAATGGGGGATGTGAAGTGGCAATAGCGTTGCAGGGCCAGACCAAAGTGCCCAATGTTGTCGGGGTTATATTCGGCCTGGGCTTGAGAGCGCAGCACGACATCACTGATCATGTGGCTGTTGGGGGTGTCTTTGGCTTTTTTCAAAATCTGATTAAACAACCCGGCGCGAATCACCTGGCCCTTGTCAAAGGGAATGGAAACGCTGTCTAAAAAGGCTTTTAGATTTTCAATTTTTTCAACAGAAGGCTCGTCATGGATGCGGTACATGCACGGTTGTTTGTGCTTTTCCAAGGTTTGCGCTGCGGCCACATTTGCCAAAACCATGAATTCTTCGATGAGCTTGTGGGATTCAAACCGTTCACGGGTTTTCACGCCCAAAACATTGGCGTTTTCGTCCAACATGATTTGGCGTTCGGGAAGGTCAAGTTCCAACACGCCTCGGGTGCGTCTGTTTTTCAATAAAGATTCATACGCGCCATACAGATTGGGAATAACGCTGTCCATCAAAGGCCGGGTCAGCTCTTCGGGCGCACCGTCTTTCGCCGTTTGAATTTGGGTATAGGTGGTGCGGGCCGCGGAATGGATCAGGGCCCGGACAAACGTGTGACGCTTGAGTTGACCTAAATTGTCAATCCACATATGGGCGGCAATGGTTGGGCGGTCTTCCAAGGGTTTAAGCGAACACCAGCCATTGGACAGGTCTTCGGGCAACATGGGCACCACACGGTCGGGGAAATAAACCGAATTTCCGCGTTTGTAAGCTTCCACGTCCAATTCATCGTCCGGACGCACGTACCAGCTGACATCGGAAATGGCGACGATCAAGTGCCATCCGCCCGGATTGGTGGAGTCTGTGTCGGGTTCGGCAAACACCGCATCGTCAAAGTCTCGGGCATCTTCGCCATCAATGGTGATGAGCGGCAATTTGCGCAGATCTTCGCGCTTGCCCAAGGGGGCTTCCTTGGCATCCTTGGCTTGTTGCAAGGCCTCTGGGGTAAAGTCGACGGGGATTGATCGATCATAAATCGCAATCATAGAAATGGATTTTGGCCCGGTGCTGCTGACCTTTTCGCGCAGCTTTACATGGCGCAGGCCCAATTTTTTGCCGGGCAACACTTCGGCGCGGACCAAATCACCGTTTTCAGGGGTAAGGGGTCCGTTGTCGGTCACCACAAATTCTTTTTTGACCCGGCGATCCGTGGCCCGCAGGCGGGCGTGACCGGGGCGATCTGAATGAAAAATGCCCAACACGTCACCGGGGGCTTGTTCCAACCGGCGAATGGTGTGGCCTTCGTAAGCCGGACGCCCATCGGCGGTGTTGTCAATTTTTTGCATCCGGGCCAAAACGCGATCACCAACGCCCAAAGCCGTTTGCCCCCGCCGGGCCGGAGCCATATAGATAACGGGGGGCGGTTGTTTATTTTCCCACACGACGGGGCGGGCCAACAATTCGCCATCAGAATCCAAACCTGAAACTTCCAAAACGGTAACGTTGGGCAGGTGCGAGGGATCGGCAAAGTTTCTCTTGTTGGCTTGAAGTCGTCCGTCTTCCTTGAGCCGTTTGAGGACTTTCTTGAGCTTTAATTTTTGGGGGGCATCCAAGTGAAAGGCGCGCGCGATTTCACGTTTCCCAACGCGTCCTGGGCTGTCCTTGATGAACTCTAAAATTTGTTCTTCAGAAGGAAACGGCGTTACGGAAGGAGACTTGCTCACGATTTTTTAGCGGCAGGTTTTTTGGCTGCTGCTTTCTTTTTCACGGGTGCTTTCTTTTTCACAGGTG
>JAESSV010000112.1 GCA_016763895.1 Magnetovibrio sp.
AATCACTGAAATTCGTCAATTTGCAGCCTCGCTATTCGCGGGGCTTTTTTTTGTGCCTTTTGTTTACCCTGCGATTTCACGTCTGGCCAAATCCGCAAGGAAAGAAGACCGAGTTAAACCACGATCCTTTGCAGTGCGATCAACAGCGGCCAATAATCCAGCATCCATGGTGATGTTTGCCTTGGTGGTGCGCCCACTTAACCGGATATGAGGGACGGCCAACAGAAACGCGCCTTCTGAGATATCGCGCACAACATCTTTATCTGAGCGAACCTCGTCCAGCGCACGGGCAGCGGGCAAGGTTTCACCCTCAAGGTGAAGTGACAACGCCTCGCTTGCCTTTGCTAACAGATCGTCCATTTCGTCGCAGCCGGAAAAACAGCCAGGAACATCAGGAAAATGAACGCCATAAGCGCTGTTCTTATCCTGATGAACGACACCAATAAAATAACGCATGATAGTCTCCTTACAGCCATCCGGCTTGTTTGTAGATGTTGCGAACCGTGCCGATTGGCAAATCTTTTTTTGGGTGAGGGATAGTTACAATCTTGTCACCCTTCCTAAATTTGTGATGAGAACCCGTCACTTTCACAAGCTCAAAACCATCTTTCTGAAGCTGTTTGATGATTTTTCGGCTGTTCTTATGCAATGTCTTGGCTCCATTTTATACGCATATAAATACGCCTAATGCCACGACTTGTCAAGCCAATTTTTAGAAATATTACGCATTTAAATGCGTATAAAAGCAACCACAATTTGGGAGTAATCCATGGCTGAAAAACGTCTTGAAATCGTCATTGATCCAACTCGCGCCAAAGGTGGCGGCAGAATTGTAAGGCGCCAAATCAAAGGCATTGGCGACGAGGCGGTTAAAACCCAACGGCGGGTTGATAGAATGGCTGGCAAGTCGGGCAGGTCGCTTGATAAATTTGGACGTTCAGCAAAATCTGCGCGAGGAGCAGCTGCAGGATTAAGCGGTGCGGCCACTGGCACAGCACGAAGCTTGGGAATGACCAATGTGGCCGCTGGCATGGCTGCTACGGGGTTTGCTGCGCTGGCAACAGCCGCTGCTGCAGCCGCAGTGGCCTTTGCAAGCGTTGCGGTTAGTGCGTCATTGGCGCTGGACAGAGCGTTGACTGAAGTTGCTACGCTTTCGAAGAATGCAAAAGACAACATAGGCCAACTAAAAGACGAAGCGCGAGCGATGGCGCGTGAATTTGGTGGCAGCGCGGTTAGTCAGGTCAGAGGTTTTTACGAGGCAATTTCAGCCGGAGCGGGAACCGTCAAACAAGCCGCTGTTTTGCTTCGCGATGCAAACAAATTAGCTAAGGCTGGTGTAACGACAGTGCTTGATGGAGTGAATATTCTTTCGACAGTTTTAAATGCTTATGGCCGCGATATGCTCACGGCCACGCAAGCGTCAGATGCACTTTTCACAGCCGTTAAGGTCGGACGGACAACCGTTCCGCAATTGGCGGCGAATCTCGGCAATGTTCTGCCGATCTCGAAATCACTGGGGATTAGCTTTGACGAAACTGCAGGAGCAGTTGCCGCTCTAACATCGATAATTCCAACGACAAGTCAGTCGGTGACAGCCCTCAAGGCTATTATGCAAGCCGTGATTTCACCAACAATGCAGGCCCGAAAACAGGCGCATGAATTGGGACTGGCGTTCAACTCAACTGCACTAAAAACCAAAAAATTAAAAGGATTTTTGGAAGACGTAATAAAAGAAACGAAAGGATCAAAAGAGGCTATCGCCAAGCTGTTCGGTTCAATTGAAGCTATTGGAGGCGTTCTTGCATTTGCTGGCGGCGCTGGCGAAAAATTCAACACAGTTATGGATAAAATGTCTACGAAATTCAATGCGGTTGAAGCGGGGGCTAAAACTGTGGCTGAAAGCCTGTCCGACAGATATGACGTTGCATTGGCGAAAATCAGTGATCGACTGATTGACCTGGGAGACAGGCTGCTTCCGTTGGTTGTTGGCGCGTTAGAAGGTATCGCTAATGGTGTTGATTTCGTCGCGAACAAATTCACTGACGGAATGGACCGCATGGAGGCCGATGCGACCTTTGCGAAGGACGTAATTTCAGCTGCATTCACTGATATTCCCTCTGCAATTGCGGTCTCTGTAATCGCAACCATAGATAGCATGGTCAACTACGTAAAAAAGGGCCTGAATGAAATTCTGGCGCCGGTAAATAAAGTGATCGCGGCTGCTGACATGGCTTCTCGTTCCTTTGGCGGCAAAGGATTTAGCCAAATTGAACGATTTAACGACAAGGGCACGGTTTTTGGGGATTACGAAGGTGGTGACCTGAGCAAAAAGGCAGTGACGGCCTATAAAGACGCAGTTAAAAAACGTCAGCAAGCTTACACAATAATTGAAATGCGCGGCAAGAAGTTCGGCGGACTGGACGAGACATACTCAAATCGCAAGAGTGGACCAAAACCAGAAACTGAAGAAACAGGACGCAACACGCGATCGTTGTTAGGAAACTCAAAAGCGCGAAAAACAGTCATTTCCGATTATCAAAAACAGCGCAATGCTGCCAAATCTGCAACCGATGGCCTTCGACAGGAAACTCAATCGCTGGCTGATCAGCAAACGGCCCTCGGAATGGGCGAACAGGCGGCGACAGCATTCTTAAAAGCCAAACAGGTTATCGCCGGGCTGACCCGCGATGGTAAGACACTCTTAACCCATGAGACAAAAGCAATTTACGAGCAGGCCAAAGGTTACGCAGCGCAAGCCGCAAGTCTCAAGGTTGTGCAAGATGGAATTGCAGCATTCAAACGCAGTGTAGAATTCGCCAAAGACACAACCAAATCCTTCGTTTCAGATTTCCGCCAAGGCCTGCAAAGCGGTGAAGGCTTTTGGAAATCGTTCGCCAACGCTGGATTAAACGCCATGGATAAAATCGCCACTAGATTAACAGACATGGCTATTGATAATCTATTTGCCAATGCGTTTGGCGGAAAGCAGGGCGGTTCGGGCGGTGGCAATTTCCTGTCCAGTATTTTTGGGTCTGTATTTGGCGGTGGATCAAAAGCGGCCCCCAGTTGGAACCCGATGATGGGCTTTGCCAATGGCGGCATTAGCAATCGCCCCGCCATTTTCGGTGAGGCCGGTCCTGAAGCTGCTGTACCGCTGCCTGATGGTCGCCGCATTCCGGTTGATTTGCGCGGTTTTCAGGTGCCCAAAATTTCTGCACCAGCAAACAACAACCAGCCACAACGCATAGACGTTCACGTTACTGTATCCGGTGAGCTTGTTGAGAAAGATGGCGGTATTGTTGGATTGGTAACTCAAGTTGCAAGCCAGGCTGTGAAGCAAGCGACGCCCGGCATTGTTGGCCAATCGGTCAAGATGGTCAGCGCGCGGGTTAGGGCAGGAGGATCACTTTGATTGATATTCTTCCAACGCTCAGCATCGCAGAGCAATCCATGATGCCTGTTCGGCGTTCGACACTGACCCGTTCACGCGGTCGGGTGGCGGCTGTTGAGCAGGATGCATTTTATTATTGGAAATGCGATTTCGTGATAACCAGCATGAGCCAAAATCAGGATCGTCTTTTTCATTCGATAATGATGAAAATCGATAGTGAATTCTTTCTTTGTTACGACCTGTTTCATCCGCGCCCGGCGCTTGAGGATAATGGTCAGCCGTTGGCCAATGGCGAGGGGGTTCTGTCGGTCATCACAGACAGCCTCAACGTGACGGTGAGCGGTGTTCCTGCCGGGTTTAGGTTGTCGGATGGGGATTATATCGAGTTTCGGGTAAGCGACACTGTGCGCACGCTGAATGTCATATCGCAGGATACCACGGCAGATGCAGGTGGGGTTGTTGATGTGGTTTTGAATTATCCGTTGGATACTGAGAATTTTCCGACCGCATCAATTGTGAATTTCGAAAAACCAGCCTGCATCATGCGCCGGGTCGCGCCTCATTCACGCAATGTGCGTGGTGTGATTGGTACTGGCGGGTTTTCTGCCGAGGAAATGGTTCCATGAGCGTAGTCCTTGATCCAGCCGTACAGGCTCAGCTTGATAAGGGTAGTTTCCACGTCCTGCCACTGGTGAAGTTTGAAATACCGGGCCATGTGCTTGGGTATTATGTGGGACCACGGCCATTTACCTATAATGGGTTCACTTATCAGCCCAACAAGTTTCTTGATCTTGAAGACCTGGTTGAAACGCTCGACATTGATTTGGGCGAGCGAACGCTGACATTTTCTGACATTCCGGTTGTCGGTGATGCGATTAATGATATTGAAGCGCTCGCTTATACCGGTGCGCCGGCAACGGTTTCGCGACTGGTTGTTGATCCCAAAATGGGGGTTCCTGAAGGCGTCAAAGGTGAGTTGGATACGACCTTTCACCAGATATCGCATGTGAAACACGGGATTGGCGCGATAGACAAGGATGGCAAGTCAACTCTAACGCTGACCATCGTTCTAAAAATACCCGGTGTGGCGGGTCGCGAAAGCGCTCAAACTGTACGTTCGGATGCAGAGCACAGGTTCGACAACAATCCGAATGACACGTTCTACAAAGACGTAGCGACTGGCGGCACGGTCGATCTCGACTGGGGTACTCGAAGTGGATAGGACCGCATTGGTTCTGTCGATTATAGAAGATGAATTGGCCAAACCCTACGCCTATGGCCAGTCGGATTGCTTTAGTCTTGCCTGTCGGTTGGTGGATGGGCTGACCGGATCAGATCATTTTGAAACCTATGGTTCAAATTACAAAACGCTGAAGGGTGCGCAGCGGGCATTGCGCAAACAGGGGCATAAATCTCTGGTTGATTTTTGGACGGAACATCTAACTCCGGTTGTTCCTGCCATGGCCCAAACCGGCGATCTGGCAATTCTGCATTTTGATGGTGAAAAACGCGGGCAGGAGCACTGTGCGATTTGCGTTGGGAAGTTTGTAACCAAAACTGAAACCGGGCGGGCATTGTTTCCGCTGTCTGCGGTCACAGCGGCATTTAAGGTTTAAGCGATGCCAATTTTTACGGCCATAGCGACATCAATTGTTGTGGGATTGGGCAGCGCTGCATTTGCGGCCACAACTTTGGGAACATTTCTGGTTACTGCAATTTCCGCTGGGCTATCCACCGGGGTTTCGTTTCTGGTGAACAAATATTTCAACCGTCAGAAAAAACGCTCTTATGGCGCTTTCAAATCTCATCGGGAGTATGGCGGTGATATTCCCCGGCAAGGACATTTTGGGATCACAGCTCAGAAAGGCCATTTCGTTCGTGGCTTTAAATGGGGTGCAGGTAACAAATATAATACTGTAGTTCTGGCTTTGTCCGATGGTTGGTGTGATGGGCTTGAACCTTACATAATCATGGATGGTGAACGGCTTGATCTTGTGGCCAAACCGGCGATAGACGGTGAGGCTCAGCATTGGGGAATTGACGGTTTTGAGGACTTAACCTCTATTCGTTATTACGATGGACGTCCGGGTCAGGTGGCAGACGCCAAGCTCATAAGCGATACGGGCGGTAGCGCATCAACCGTCATTGCTGACAATGTGGATGACGCTTGGAACGGCACTGACATCGGCACCAATACGACATATTTGATATTCGAAAAGCTCTATTCGGACCGTTGGCAAAGGGTGCCGGATATCACGTGGGTTGGGCGTGGATTGCGGTGTTATGATTTTCGGCTGGATGATACCATATCGGGCGGCGGCGGCACTCATAGGCTGGATGATCCGGCCACATGGCAATATACAAATAATGCAATCGTGCAGCGTGCGAATTATCTGCTTGGAACCGTTAAAGGCATTGTATCCGGTCGCACTTTGATCGGCATGGGCAAGCCGGTTTCGCACCTTGACGTAAACGCCCATATCATTGGTTCAAATGTGTGTGATGAATTGCGTTTTGTGGAAGGTGAAAACATAAAGCGCTACCAATGTAATTTGATTGCGCAGGGCAGTGACGATCATTCCGAAATACTGAAAGAATTTGACGATGCGGTGGCCGGTTATGGCCTAACGCGCTCCGGGCTGGCCTCAATTATCGTAGGTGCGCCGCAAGTGCCGGTGCTTGAAATCACCGATGATATGATTATCGGGTCCGGTGAAATTATTTATCAGCCGCGTAAGCCCGCATCTGAATTGTACAATATTCTAACGGGCCAGTTCACCAGCCCGGAAGGCCTGTTTACACCGGCCAGTCTGACGCCGGTTAAAGTGAATTCAGATATCGCGGCTGATAAACAAATCAATCAGGTGGCCTATAATTTTCTACAGGTATTGGACCCACGCATTGCGCAATATTTGCTGAACATTCGATATCGTCAAAACCGACTGGGGGGCAGTGTCTCATTGTTTCTAATGGCTTTTGTGGCCGTTCAGCTTAACGCCGGAGATTGGGTGACTTGGCGCGGTAAAACGTGGCTTGTTGGGATGAAAGCGGGTGCAAGTTTCAACCTAAGTGAAACTTCGGCAGATATTTATCAGGAAGCTGGCATTGACGCTGGCCCGGTTGTTATTCCACCGACCACGCCGTCAAACCCGTCTGTTCTTTCTACGGTTCAAGGTTTCAACGCGGTGGCCGGAATCATTCAGGGCGATGGGATAGATCAAACACCTGTGTTGCGGTTCACCTGGACGCCACCTGATGACCCGACAATTACTGCAGTGGTCATTCGATATTACGATGTGACGAATATTAATGAGATATTTGAAGTTCAAAGTGCCAGCCCGGAAAGCGGCTCGCTAACCACTTCAGAGCATATCGAGAGCAACCGCATCTATATTGTGCGGGCAACAATTCGAACAATACCAGACCGGTTAAAAACGTATACCGCATCGGCGACGACTGCGGCCACGCCGCGAAAATCCCGCGCGGTGACGCTGGCAGAATTGACGGGTGAGGTAACAGAGGCTCGTGAATTCGCATTTGCTGAAATTCGCGACTTAAAAGACAGGTTAATGCAGTTTGGCCATGATGTGGCGCAGACAAATATAATCCAGTTGGGAAAACTGGACGCACTGGAAGTTAAAGCCGGGGGTGCACGGGCTTCGATCACGCAAACGCGCAAGGTGGCGGTAACTGATAAGCTGGCATTTGCCGCTCAAATTACAACAGTGCAGTCAAATGTGGGTGACGTGGCTGGCGATGTGGTCACATTAAACCAGACCGTGACCACAAACGAGCAAGCTACAGCGACTGCTATAACGAATCTAACGGCGGCGCTTGATGATGTGAACCTTGCTGAGGGCCTGTTGAAGTTTGAGGCCGTGGCGGCTCCAACAGGCGTAACGTCACGCATAGCAATATTTACCAAAGCAACCGCTGGCGATGCATTTGCGGAAGCTGGAATTTACATTGATTCAACGGCTGTCGAAGGTGGTGCGACGGAATCTTCTATCTTGCTATTGGCCGACAAAACCACAATTTCTAACCCTGATGATCCAAATTCATCAGTTCAGTTTGTGGACGGGAAAATTATTTGCGGTTCGAGTTCTGTGGTGTTGGATCAAAACGGATTGTCTTTGTTCGATGACTCTTAATACCAAACGCATCAGCACCATTCATCCGGTCACGGGTGATCCGCAATTGGTCATATCGCGGCCCGGCGAAGATGCGGATGCACTGGGGCCACAAGATTATGTCAAACTTGAATATCATTCCGATTGGAACAGTGTTGAAAGCATTGTTCGCGCCGGTGAAGCGGAATGGACAAATCTGGGACCCTACTTTTCACAATATTCGAGATATTACGCACCCACACTTCGCATCGATTTTGATGATCTGGGCTTTCCGCCAATTGTTGATTTCGATTTGATCCAGCATGACAATCATGTGATTTCTGGCGTGGATTTTCCAATTGTAGGAAACTCAATTGCCCTGAACGTGTTGGGCTGGGGCCACGCCGAGGAATGGAATAAAATACCCACAGGTGGTTCTGATCCATACTTGAAACGCGTGTTCTGTGCCAGCTTTACAGACCACATAACATTCACGCCTTCTGCACTATTTGAGCATAATTTTGACTTTCGAAGCTACAAACTCAGCTTCATAATCTGGAACCTTCCTGCACGATGAGTGAGCGGTTTTTGTTTGGTCGCGACAGCGCCGGTAACGCAGGCTTTAAGCTCTCCAAGGCGGGCTTTGACGCTTCCAATACCGCAGACGTTAATCTGCAAATTGGCGGCAATCTGGACACGCCACAATTGGTCACTTCCGGCACTTTGAGTCTGATTTCAAAGAAAGTGGAAACTGTAAATTACGAAGTTTTGCAACGCACTCCAATTATTTTTGCGCGCACAATTCGAGCGGGAAATTACATTCAGGAGCCGTATAATCGTTATGGTTTTGGCGACGGTGGGATTTGGTTTTTTCCGACCAGCAATTTAACATGGTTCTTGTCTGAATCTGATCGCCTGATCATGTATCATATAATCACAAGGGCGGGCTGATGGCCAAAATCGGACATTTGGGCCTTGTGCCCGGCGCGTTTAACGATGAGCCGCTGTTGCGGGTGGTCAAGTCCGGCGCTGATTTTTTAACTGCAAAAATTGACGATGTGGTTTTTGACAGCCGCTATCCGTTACTTTCTGTGATGTTGTCAGATGATATCACCATTGCTGCCCAAAGCGTGGAGACATTCAGTTTTCCGCAATGGATAACCGACCTGCCGTTTATACCGGTTGTTAAATCCGGGGCGCATTCATTGGCGGCAAATGGTCAATTCGTGGCTCCTGGATTATGGGTGGCACAACCCACGCCAAGCAATCCTGGCGGTGGTTTTTATGCAGCCGATTATTCAGAAGTAACGAGGTTTGCCAAAGACGAAAATGATGATTTGCACACGGAATCCTACACCATTAATCCGGGTTTTGCCCACACGCACATCGAGGAATACCCAGACTGTGTCATGCCATACGCGCATTTGGGAGAATTTCCGGCTGGCCAAAATGTGCGCGGATATACGGTGGATTCCTACAATGAAAAAATCATCGTCGGCAATAATTATCTCACCGATATTTCTGTTCGTTTTCATCTTTTGAACATGGGTGCCTAGAAGGACAATATCCACATGACAGTTATTATTACTGGCACCATTTCGGTGGATGCCAACAGCACAAGCGTGACCGGTTCCGGCACAAATTGGGGGTCAACCGTTAAACCGGGTGATATGCTGGTTGTCGGTTTGAGTTTCGGATTTGCTGGGTCAATCGAAAGCGATACCGCACTGACACTGGAGGTGGGCTGGCCGGGCGGCGATGTGGTGAACGGTGCTTATTATATTTCACCAATGGGCGTGGGTTTTGGCACGATTGAGACCAACCGCCTGTTGGCAGAATATGTAGCCGCCTTGCGAGCTGGAACTTTGTTCAAACCAGACGCAAGTGGGGCACTGGCAGAACGTGACGATTACGATGATGAAGGGCAGGGGTTCTTTTATTTGGACCCGTCCGTAGACCCGCATCAATTATATACCAAGCTTTCTGATACATCTGGCGATTGGAATGGTGGCACAGATTGGCCGCAAAGCGGCGAGGATGGCATCGATGGCGACCCCGGTGCGGATGGAATTTCCCCGACAATTGATTGGAATGTCGATGAAGTCGTAACAGTTGATGTTCGGTCGACTTTCCCAGCGTCAACCGCCATTTCAGGAAAAAGTAACAGCGGTCACGGGGTATATGCATATAGCGCGATTGCGCCCGCGATCAGATCAATCGGCGTCGTGCAGGCCGGTATCGTATCAACCAGCACAGCTGGTTACGGCGGTGAATTTTCGAGTGCTGACTATTACGGCCTCAAATCCGTGGGGTATCTAGGTGGCGGATTATTCGCTCAAAGCGCATCCGGCGCTGGAGCAAGGATACTGAGCGATAGTGGCCCGGGCGTCAACGTCACCAGCGTTAGCGGCCATTCAGGCTTATTTTCGGGCGGTCTGGGCGTGAAAATTGTTGGCAAACTCGAGGTTACCGATTGCATAAAATTTGGCTCGTTCACGGTTGGCACAGCGCCCACTGCCAGTGTGGCCGGGGCAGGGTCGGCGATCTTTATAACCAACGAATCCGGAGGACCAACGCTGGCAATTTCGGATGCCACGAACTGGCTTCGAATTCGCGACAACGTAATAATTTCATAAAGGATATTCTTGTGGCACTTACACAAAAAACCGCAATCAATGAAGTACTTTTTCGGTTTAACCCGGACGGCTCAGTCCAGGGCGCGCACGTCATTCGTCACATCGGCGTTGTTGACGATAACGGTCAATGGTTTGGAACGCCCACTGCATTGCCTGCAGAAGCGATTGATCCGAACGAAATCGGTTCAATCGTAGAGTCGGAGTTGGCCGCTGTGTCTGCTGAAAATTTGGAACTGAAGAAACAAGTGGCTTCTCGGGACGAAGAAATTGCCGGGCGACGGTCTGTTTTTGATGATATCGACCCACTCGGCCTTTGATCTTACCGCAGAGCAAGTCTCTAAAATGGTGGCATGGGCCAGAAATGGCGAGTGATTTCACCAAGTTTGAAGCCTTCAGGCGGGTGACGGGAACATACAAATTGTATCAGCTTGAAGCTGATATGGTTTGGGAAATTGGGGCGAAAGGTTCCGGCTGGAAGCTGATCGTCCCGGCTGCACTGGCGCGCGGCAGTTCTTCAAGCCGGGCATGGGCGCTGTTTATCGCCACGCTTGCCTATACCGCAATCAGCCACAGGGGCTGACCCTTCTAAATCGATTTCACTTTAACTAAGAGGCGGGTTGTCAGAAATGGCAGCGCGATCAAACATGGAATTTATCAAGTGGCTTCAAAGCCGTCTGAATGCCTACGGCTGCTCCGTTGAAGTTGATGGCGTGTGGGGTCCGGCATCGCGACAAGCCTTGTTGGCATTTCAAAAGAAAAAGCGCCTGCCACAAACAGGCATAAGCGATAAAGCAGCCGTCGCCAAACTGCGCCGGTCTGTGGTTCGTCCACGGGGTAAAAATGGCGTTTCTATGCCCGCGCCTGCTGAAACCATGCCGCCTTGGTTGGCCGAAATGACCCGGCGCATGGGGCTGCATGAGGTGAGGAACAATTACACACTGATGGAGTGGTTGCGGTCCGGTGCATTTCTGGGCGATCCATCCAAATTGCCATGGTGCGGCGATGCGATTGAAACCTGCATTGTTCGAACGCTCAACGAGCCAGTGCCTAACAATCCATTTTGGGCGCAGGCATGGCGCAATTTTGGAATTGATGCGTGTGGCCCAAAAGTTGGTGCAATCGGGGTGATCAAATGGTCTGCGCGCGCGGGTCATGTGGGCATTGTTGTTGACTACGATGCCAGGCGAAAGCGGGTAAAACTGCGCGGTGGTAATCAGGGCAATATGATCAAGGATGCTTGGTTCCCACTTCGGAAATTCATCGCATTCCGCTGGCCAAAAACCTTCCCAATCAAAAAATACCCGCCGGTTGGTGGCCATGCGGCTGTGAGTGGCGGCAAGGCGGGTACGCGCTGATGTTTGCGTGGCTCACTAGAGTGCTTGGATTAGCACCGCTCCCACCAAAAACCGGAAGCCGTGAAATGGTGATGATGATCTTCACCTATCTTTCGTGGTCCACAACAGCGGTGCTAATCGCCGGTTGGTGGCACACAGGTTACATCACGGCCGCAATGGTTCTGCTGGTCCCGCTGTGGATCGGGTGGATGGGTTTTGTCGCCTATGTCTACAAACTCAAAGATGACGCTGTGACCGCTGTGGACGTGATGGCGTCACTCAATAAACAAAGACCTGATGATGTGTTTCGTCAGGTGGAAGGCGATGATTTTCCTACATCTGGGGAGGAAGACACGCGATGAAAACCTTCCTTCTCTCAGCAATCCGAATGCTCGGAATACCCGGCATTCTCTTTCTTGGCCTGTTCTATTTTTACGAAGGCCTGCCGCTGCTTCGTAAAATCCCATTCATCCACAAAGTCGATGTGGTGGGTCACTTGATTGTTGGTCGGGTGGAAGCGCAGCGCCGGGCAGCAAGGCTTGATCGTGACCGATTCTGGCAAGCCAAAGTTCGTGAAGCTGAAAACAGACTTGAAAAAATTCGAGTTGATCAGGCCCGAAAGCTGGCCGCAAACGAGCGCAGGTTTTTGGAGCAGGGGGCAGTTCAAAGCCTTCGTGATCGAAACCAAATGAACGCACTTGATCGCGCTCTTTCCAACATTTCAAAACAGAGGAAATCAGATGGTAAAACCTGTCGCCCTTGCGTTGATCGCAGGGTTCCTGACCAGCTCCTGCGCATCGTCAAATGATGTTTCGGTGCTCGCTAAACATCGATCTGCCAAGATTCCGTCGTCGCTTATGCAGCCGTGCGCCAAACCGCAAAAATTACAGAAACGGCTGACATGGGGCGAGTTGTTCAAACTTCACCAAATAGACCGCGCGGCTTTGCGCCGGTGCGGCCAGTCTAAAAGCGCATTGGTTCGCGCTGTCAAAATCACTCAAAAGGAGAAATGACATGAAACGCTTTTGTGTATTATTGGCTATCGTTTTGGCAGTTTTGTTGTGGGCCAGTTTTGCGTTTTCTTGCACTAAAATGGATCAGGAAATTGCCAGAATTGAGAGCGTGACCACTCAATATAAGTTAGGGCACCTGTGGCTAGAACCAGTGCGCTTTTCTGATGGAAACGCTATATTGGGTGTTGTGGTTCAGCGCCTTCCTGCCGGGGTGTTGGCGATTTTAAAAACGGATGTTTGGTTTCAAGGAAGTTTGTACCGCGAGTTTGGTTTAAATCTTCTATCCCAAAATCTGATTGGTATAAACTTAATCCAAATCCGATGGGTGATATCTGATGAGCGGTAACTCTAATGTGGATGACAAGCATTGGCATCTTGATAGACGGGTTCCAATCGCGATGATTGTTGCCTTATTAATCCAATTCGCCAGTGGCGCTTGGTATATGCACGGTCTGACCGATGGCGTGGATAACAATAAGTCTGACATTGCAGAAATTAAAAAGCTGGTTGATCAAACCCGCACAGCTGAAAACCAGATTAGCCACCGTATGATTGCGGTTGAAACACAGCTGAAAGCCAATAACCGAATATTGGAGCGGCTGGAAAGGCATTTGTTGAGAGTGCCAGATAAATAAAGCTGCCGTATGGAGTGGCCTTCTTTTAACCCCGCTCAGGCTTGGCTTGGGCGGGTTTTTTTGTTTTCAGAAGAACGTTTTGGGTACATTGTTGAAAGAGGATCAAAGGGTGTGGCAGTCGTATAAAAATAACCTTGATTTACAATGGTTGCCAGTTTAGCCACACCCTTAGTTAAGTGGTTAGGATCGTTGGATTCGGTAACTTCGGCCGAGGCCTCCATCTTTTCCAAGGCGCATAGTTTGGTATTGGATTTTTGATTGGGTTTGGATTTTTTATACGGCCTTGAGAGCCGGTGTTTGTTTTCGGATCCATCGGCTCAGGGATTGGCTAACCCCGCTATTGTTTTTGATATTGAGTGAT
>JAESSV010000010.1 GCA_016763895.1 Magnetovibrio sp.
GGTGGTGCAAAACCAAGACAACCGCGAACACGATTTATTGGATTCAGACGACTATTACCAATTTGAAGGCGGTATGACGGCTGCTGTTCGAGAATTATCGGGCCATCAACCCGCCACATGGCACATGGACCATTCCCGCGTAGAAGCCCCCAAAGCGCGCACCCTGGAAGATGAAATTGGCCGCGTGGTTCGGGCCAGAGTCGTCAACCCAAAATGGATCAAAGGCGTCATGCGTCATGGCTACAAAGGGGCATTTGAAATGGCCGCGACCATTGATTATATGGTGTCGTTTGCGGCCACCGCACACTGCGTCAAAGACCACCATTTTGATGCCGTGTTCCAAGCGTACCTCGACGACCAAGAGGTTTTGGATTTTCTCAAAAACAACAACCCAGATGCCTTAAAAGACATGGTGTCGAGGCTTTTAGAAGCCCAAGATCGCAACTTGTGGACGTCACGGATGAATTCAACCCGGTCTATTTTGGAAAGTCTTCTTGTTTAAACAGGGCCGTTAAAATCATCTAACAACATGGCAATGCGGCCCGTGTCGGTTTGGGACATGATGAAATTTGCGCGGTCTTGGGCGGCGGACAGTTCGATTTCGCGAACCCGTTGTTTGACCGACCCCAGACTGTGCGCGCTCATGGACAATTCCCGGATGCCAAGCCCCAACAGCAAAGCCGTAAAGCGTGGATTGCCCGCAATTTCACCGCACAGCGAAATGGGAATGCGATTGCGCAGGGCGGCATCGGCGGTGCCTTGAATCAAACGCAACACAGCCGGGTGCAACGGATTGTAAAGCCCCGCCACCTGATCATCGGTCCGGTCCACAGCAATCGTGTACATGGTGAGGTCGTTTGAGCCCACGGCAAAAAAATCAGATACCGCAGCCAAGGCATCGGCGGTGAGCGCCGCACTTGGAATTTCGATCATCACACCCACCGGGGCATGGGATCAGCAATGGCAATGTTTTCGCGGGTCAGCCGTTCCGCCACGGTTTTGATAATCGCACGGGTGCGCTTAACCTCGAGGGTGGACGACACCATGGGCAACAAAATACGCACCGGCCCAAAAGCCCCGGCGCGCAATATGGCGGCGATTTGTGCCTCTAAAAGCTCGGGTTTTTTCAACGACAATCGAATGCCGCGCAGCCCCAAAGCGCTTTGGGCACTTTCACCGATGTCCCGGGTGATGGATTCGGCCAGTTTTTCGCCCCCAATGTCTAAGGTGCGCACCGTTGTGGTGCGTCCTTCCATGGCTTTGACGATGTCCCGCAACATGATGAATTGTTCATCTTCCGAAGGAAGCGTGTCTCGGTTCATAAACATAAATTCAGACCGCAACAACCCGATTGAGCTGGCTCCGGAACTCAACACGCCCGGCATTTCAATGGGCAATTCAACGTTGCAACCCAACTGAATATCGATGTTATCGCGGGTGATGGACGGTTGGCGGCGCAAACGAGACAGCCGCTTTAAGGACTTTTTGCGTTCCACTTGCCGCGTTTCAAAAGCCGCTAAAGTCGCCGGTTTTGGATTCAGAATAATGCGCCCTTGGCTGCCATCGATGATGACGGTGTCCCCAGAACGGGCTTGTTGCAACAACCCCTGGGCACCCAACACGGCGGGCAATCCCAAGGCACAGGCCATGATTGCGGTATGGCCTTGGGCTCCGCCCTGCACGGCCCCAAACGCCAAGACCTTTTTGGGGTCCAGTTGCGCCGCATCGGCCGGGGTCATTTCTTCGGAAATGATGATGGATCCCTTGGGCACGGTGTTCAACGGTTTTACATGCGTCTTCATCAACGCACGAATGATGCGATCGGCGACTTCCCGGATATCGTCCATGCGCGCGGCAATATAAGAATCATCTAACGCCGCAAAGCCCGCCTGAATATCATTAATTTCCGCTTGAACGGCGGATTCAGCATTGATTCGGTCATCCTGGATGCGGCGAAACGCACCCCGCACCAAACGCGAATTGCCCAACATTTGTTCATAGGCTTCCAGCAAGAAAGCAATTTCTTCGGCAGCCGCATCCGGAATAGCCTTGGCCTTGACTTTCATCTTGCTGATTTGCTTTTGGGCCGTTTGCAAGGCCTTTTCAAGACGCTCGGTTTCACCCTTGATTTCGTTTTTTCTCAAAGCATATTCGGGCACCGCAATTGCGCCCGATTCCCGGACATGAATGATGCCGATCGCAATGCCGGGCGATACCCCCAGACCCTTTATGATGGTTTCGCTTGAGGCCAAAACCATGTCAGCAGTCCTCGCCAAATTTATCTGCGATCAAGGCTTCGACGGCATCAAGGGCCGCCTGGGCTTCGTCCCCCTGGATTTCAACATTGATGGTCGAGCCAATGCCCGCCGCCAACATCATCAAGCCCATGATCGAACCACCGTCTACGGCTTGACCATCCTTGGCCACCGTGATGATGGCCTTGAATTTCCCCGCCAATTTGACAAACTTCGCCGCTGCACGCGCGTGCAGACCGCGTTGATTGCAAATGGTTAGGCTCCGCTCTAGAATTTCGCCGCTAGAGCTCATTGGGCATCCTGGTTGAGCAGTTCAGAGGCAATGTTGATGTATTTTCGGCCAGCGTCTTTGGCTTGATTTGCGGCCCCGCCAAGATCGTCCGAGCTGCGCACGCTGGCGAGTTTGATCAACATGGGCAAGTTGACCCCCGCAATCACTTCAACATTGGCTTTTTCGATGACGCTGATGGCCAAATTGGACGGCGTGCCGCCAAACATATCGGTCAGCAATATGACTCCGCCACCGTCATCAATCTTGGCAATACTGTCCAATATTTGCTTGCGGCGCTCTTCCATATCATCATCGGGTCCGATGCAAATGGAACCGACGCCGTCTTGAGGCCCGACCACATGTTCCATGGCCGAAATCAATTCATCAGCCAAACGACCGTGCGTAACCAGAACGATGCCAATCATAGTGAGTTTCCGTTCTCTTGTGCACGCCCCGTAGCGGACGTGCGAGGTTCAACCGTTTGTATGTCCAAGTCACGATGGACAAGACGAACGTTAGTCATACTGTGTTCTAACCATGCAGACAATGTTTCTGCAACAAAAACAGATCGATGTTTTCCGCCGGTACATCCAACCGCCAGTGTTAAGTATGACTTACCTTCGTGTTCATAGCGAGGCACCAACGGTTTTAAGAGTTCCGTCACGTTGTGGATAAAATCATCAAACAGGTCATCTTTTTGAATGAATTCTTGAACACCAAGGTCGCAGCCGTTCAAAGCCCGCAAGTCCGGGTCATAGTGAGGATTGCGCAAAAAGCGCACATCGAACACCAAATCGGCATCTCGGGGAATGCCGTGGCGATAGGAAAAAGATTTCACAAACACGGCCATGGATTTTGGGGTTTTATCTTGGTCAAACGTGTGTGCCAAAAACCCCTTGGCGTCATAAGGGGTGCGCCCGGTGGTGTCTAAATAATAATCCACAAAATCCACCAACGGGGAAACCAGATCCCGTTCCCGTGTGATGCCGTCTAATATCGGGCGGTCATGGGCCAAGGGATGACGGTGACGGGTTTCGGTATAGCGGCGCAACAATTCTTCATCATCACAATCCACGAACAGAACCTGACTGCGAAGGTTGGTGCGTTTGCGCAATGTGTGGATGCGTTCAATCAAGGCATTGGCATCAAAATCACGGGTGCGAATGTCTATGCCAATGGCCAACGGAGGCGCGTTACCGTCTTCGGTTGGATTCACAACGTTGCCCAACAATGACAGCGGAATGTTGTCCAAGGCTTCAAAACCCAAATCTTCAAACGCCTTTAAAACGGTGGTTTTGCCGGCCCCGGACATACCCGTAACCACCACCATCAAGCGTTTTTTATCGGAATTGTTGGGAGCCGTTGCGTTCATTTAGGCCTCTAGACTGTAAAATAAAGACTGAGCTTGGGCCTTTAATGCCAAACGTATGATGGCCGGAGCCGAAGCCTGTAGAGCTTGAAGGCTATACCGCGGCACGTCAAGACCTTCAAAGCTTTGCCTTGAAAGCGCGGGCAACCGCTCAGGAATGTCCATAGACCCCAGGGAGCCCAGCGAGCCCAGGGAGTCCAGCGAGCCCAAGGAGCCCAGGGAGCCCAGAGGCCCAACAGATAAAAGATCAAAAACAGCCACAACCGGCGATTGGTCCAAGTGGTCGACCTTGATGAGGCCCAAGCCCCGCACTTCAATCAGGCCTTTAAGCGTTTTTGGGGGCCGGGCGTACAACACTCCGTCATGGGCGTAAAGTTCCGTGTAGTCATCCGCAACCAACTGCCAGCCTTGATCCATCAGGCGCACGGCAAGATCAGACTTGCCCGTGGCGGACTTGCCCCGCAACAACACGGCCTGTCCTTCAAAAGCAACACATGTGGCATGAATTCGTTCCATGCCCACAAAGTGAAACGAGCCAGCGGTTGAGTCAATACAATTGGCGCTTATGAAAGCGATTCTTGAACCACAGCGCTGAGCTGTTCAACCGTAAACGGCTTGGCCAAAGACCAACTGTTGCGAATGGAATCAATGACTTTTAAGAGGTCCATCGAAGAGCTTTTCAGCCCGCCGGATATGGCGATGATTGGTATTTTAGCATTTTGGGCGCGAATTTCGCGAATCACCTCGAACCCATTTTTATCGGGCATGATGATATCGGTGATGAGCAAATCAAATTTTTGCGTTTTAAAAAGGTCCAGTCCTTGAGCGCCATCGCCCACAGAAACCACCTCATGTTCAGGTCCCAAGCATTCCACCACAAACTGCAAATTGGTCGGGTTATCGTCAATGACCAAAATTTTTGCCATGGTTTCAGGTCCTCAAAGCTATTGATAAAGAAACTCGGCTCGTCTTGTGGACCCGAAATACGAGTATTACTTATACAACATTATATCGAATAGCCTAGCTTGAAGGCAAGCGAACGGTGAAAAGAGACCCCGTAGGCGTGCCGCTTTCATCTTTTAGCGTTTCGGCTTTTAGGGTTCCGCCATGAGCTTCTATGATTTGTAAAGATATGGACAAGCCCAGACCCGAGTGACGACCAAAGTCTTCGCCTTCGGGGCGTTCGCTATAAAAACGGTCAAAAATAGCCTGTTCTTTGCCGGGGGCCAAGCCGGGGCCGGTGTCTTGGACGGTGACGCAAACCCAGTCTTTTTCTGCCCAAGCCTTGATACAAATGGGCTGGTTTGGATTGGTGAATGAAATGGCATTGCTGAGAAGATTGCGCCACACCTGCATCAAACGATCCGGACTTCCTTTGGTGAGCACGCCGTCTTGGACATCAAGATGCACACTTTGCTCACTTGTGGTGTTGTGGATATCAACCAAGGTGGCGAGAAGGTCGCCCAAATCGACAGGCTTACTCGTTGATCGAGACAGTTCCGCATCCAGCCTGGAGGCATCGGAAATGTCGGTGATCAAACGATCTAAGCGTTCCACATCCTCTTGGATCACCTCCATAAGTTTTTTCAACTGCTCGGGATCTTTGACCAACCGCGTGGTTTCTACGGCGCTTTTCAAGCTGGTGAGCGGATTTTTGATTTCATGGGACACATCGGCGGCAAAGGCTTCGATCGCATCCATGCGGGCCCAAAGGGCTTCGGTCATTTCATTCAAAGCCGACGCCAAATCGCCAATTTCATCCTCGCGCGCTTGCATATTGGGAATCGTGTGTTCGCGGTGATGACCGATGCGAATGCGTTCCGCCGCGCGGCTTAAATTGCGAATGGGGCGCGCAATGGTGCCGCCCAAATATAAGGATACCAAAACCGTAAAGATCAAGGTCACGGTAAAGACTTGAAGGGTATCTTTGCGCACTTCAAACATCACATTGTCGATGTCTGCGGATGTTTTCGACAACATCAAAACACCCAAGGTCTGTTTGTAACGTGTCACGGGCAAGGCCACCGACAACACCAGCGAACGATCCGGCATGTTGCGATGCGCGACCCACACTTCGCCGCGCATGGCGCCCA
>JAESSV010000113.1 GCA_016763895.1 Magnetovibrio sp.
CTCAGGCCCTCCTCCAAAACCCTCAGTCCCGTCCCCAAGCCCCGTTGTGTCCCGCCGCCGTATTGGTGGGCCTGGTGCACCGAAAAGACGGATTGCATATTTTATTCACCAAACGCGCGGACAACTTAGAACACCACCCCGGCCAAATCTGTTTTCCCGGGGGACATATCGAAGCCACCGACAAAACCCCCACCGCGGCGGCGCTGAGGGAAACCCAAGAAGAAATCGGCCTCAGCTCAGACCACATCCAAACACTTGGACGGCTAGACACGTATATCACCCGCACCGGTTTTTCCATTACGCCCATCGTGGCCTTAATATCGCCTCCGTTTGAGCTGGTTCCTGACCCGGCGGAAGTTGCCGATGTTTTTGAGGTGCCCTTGGCTTTTTTTATGGAAACCAACAATCACCTTCGACATGAACGCGAAATGCACGGAACAACGCGTTCTTTTTATGCCATGTCTTATGGGGACCACTACATCTGGGGTGCGACCGCGGGCATGCTCATCAATCTTTATCAGCGTCTGCAAAAGGCATACATAGACGAGACGCTCCCGACCTGATATTGCTGTGCTCACCAACGAAGACTTGAAAGGGAAATCTATGCTTCGCATCTTCTTCACGTATGTTCTGCCGATGCTCTTGCCAACGATCATGTTTTTTATATGGAGCGCTTGGATACGCCGAAAAATTGCCGCGCAACACGCCAGCAACGAAGAATCCGTTGAAGCCTTTAAGATCCAGACACCCTGGTTCCGCTTGATACTTGGGGGATTGGGTCTCATGGTTTTGGGACTGCTTTTGTCCGTGATGTTAAGCCCCAAGAACCCACCCGATAGCATCTATCAGGCGCCGCGCATTCAAAATGGACAAGTTGTGCCGGGTCGATACGCCCCCAAATAAACCACCTCATTTGAACAAGCCCATTTGAACAAGCCCATTTGAAAAAGTGAAGCGCCGTGGAGCCCACCGGAAAAATCCCGCCCCAAACCTGGATGGAAATGCCTGAAACCCAGCAGGTGATGGGAGCGCTTCTTGATGCCAAAGAACAAGCCCGCTTTATTGGCGGCTGCGTCCGAGATGCTATTTTAAAACGTCCGGTTCAAGACGTTGACATTGCCACCCCTGCCACGCCGGAACGGGTCATCGAAATACTGGAAAAGGCCAACATACGGGTTATTCCCACAGGCCTTTCCCATGGCACCGTCACGGCGGTCATCAACCATGAACATTTTGAAATCACCACCTTGCGCATCGATGTAAACACCGACGGCCGGCGCGCGGAAGTCTCGTTTACCAACGATTGGACCCGAGATGCTGCCCGGCGCGATTTCACCATCAATGCCATGTCGTGCGACTTGGACGGCAATGTTTACGATCCGTACAATGGCATCAAAGACCTTAGCACCGGGTACATCCGATTTGTCGGTCTTGCCCATCAACGCATCGAAGAAGATCTCTTACGTTTGCTGCGGTTTTTTCGCTTTTTAGCCTATTATGGCAAACATCCGGTCAATGCGGATGCGTTGTCGGCGTGCCGCACCTTGGCCCCCCGCTTGACCGAGCTGTCCGGCGAACGGGTCAGAGGCGAATTGTTTCGCATTCTCACATCCCCAAACCCGGCCACCGCAATTTCGTATATGCAAGGCGAACAGGTGTTGCACCACATCTTGCCCGAAGCGGGACACATCGGATGCTTGCGCGTGGTGGCGTGGTTGGTTAAATCGGGCACAAACATTAACGGGCTGAAAATTGACCCGGTGCGTCACTTGGCGGCTCTTTTAGATCCCACCACCACCGAGGCTCAAGTCCAAGACATTGCAGACCGTTTTAAATTTTCCAACGCGGAACGCAAACACCTTGTGGTGATTACGGCCCAAACCCACCCCATCAGCGCCGACAGCACGCCCCAAGACCTGCGCCGGGTGTGTTATGAAGTGGGACCTGACCGCGCTGCGGATATCGCCCTCATTAGTTGGGCCAATGAAGTCGCGGTAGAAGCTCGTCTGCCCATTGAACGCACCGCCGCCTGGATTCATATTGTTGAGGCCACTCAAGCCTGGAAACCTGTTGTATTTCCCCTGCGGGGCCGCGATGTGGTCACCATGGGAATCCCTCATGGTCCTGAAATTGGGGCATTGCTGGCAAAAATAAAGTGCTGGTGGGTAGAAAAAGACTTCTATCCGGACCACCAAGAATGCCTAGAGGCCTTGAAAAAGTTGATAAAATAGGCACACCTACCCGAACAGGTATGCAAGAACCCCACCAGATTGTAGTAGCGCAAGGCCTACCTTTTCCTGTATCAAGGAGCACTGGTTGAAAATAAAACTAATAAAAAGCCAGTAGTAACAGGACTTAAAACACTGCAAAAACGCAGTATTAATAAAATATAACGTGAACAAGCTGGGGGGCTTTCGGCCTTCTTGTAAGTATCACAGGGAGCCAGACCCTATGTCAGCCGACCGCCCGCAACACAAATCCTTTCCGTGGATACGGACATTCATTGGTGCCGCCGTTCTTGGCGCCTTGATTGTATTAGGTGCTCAGGTTTTTGAAAACCAGTTGCACCCCGTAAAAGCCGGAGAAACACCACCACCTCGTGTGCCTGGTGCAGTATTTCCAACGGACACTTTTGACGGCAAAGATGTTCAACAACCCATTAACTATTCGCACAAGCTGCATGCGGGTGATTTGGGCATTAACTGCCTGTATTGCCACACCTATGCACGTCGTTCGAGAGTTGCTGGCATTCCGCCCACCGCCAAGTGCATGGGCTGTCACACGGTTGTTGCCGAAGACAAGCCAGAAATTCAGAAACTTACCGCCATGTGGAAAAAAGGCGAAAGCCCGGCCTGGAACAAAGTTAACGATCTTCCAGATTTCGTGCATTTCAGCCACGAACGCCACTTGCAGAAGTTCCTGCTGAATAACGAAGACATGAATATCAAGGATTCACCCGATGTTTGCGCCATGTGTCATGGCGATATGAACACCGTGGGTGTTGCCAAGAAGATGAAACCCCTCACCATGGGCTTCTGCGTAACATGTCATGAAAAAAACAACGGTCCTGCGGATTGTACCCGCTGCCACAAATAAACGCTGTCTTTCGCTAGACGAGTGGTAATGAGGTGTAAGGAAACGTTATGAGCAAAACGAAAATCGACCGCAGAAACTTTCTCAAGGTACTCGGATTGGGTACCGCAGGTGCGGCAATGGCTGGTTGCGATATGCCAAGCTATGTCACGTCTGAGGAAGGTGCGGAAAAAATCTATTCATACTTGGCGCCAGAGGAATACGTTATTCCGGGAATTGGCGTATGGTATGCGTCTACCTGCCAGCAATGCCCACAAGCCTGTGGCATACACGGTCGTGTACGTGAAGGTCGTGTGTTGAAGTTGGAAGGAAATCCAGATAACGCCGTGAATAAAGGTAAGATCTGTCAAATGGGTCAATCCGGTATTCAGGCACATTTCCACCCTGAACGCATTCAGAACCCGACCATCAATGGCAAAAAAGCCACTTGGGATGAGGCGCTGGCTCTTGTTAAAGAGAAAACAGCAAACGCATCTTGGGTTACCGGGGCCGTGAGTGGTCATCAACGCGTGTTGATGGATGCCATCGTGCCGCATCTGGAAGCGGTCGTCATTATGCCATCGAAGCCGTCAATATGCGGGCTTGGGAAGACGCGTCCGCTGCTGTTTTGGGCGATGCGCATCCGAACCTGCATATTGATAAAGCCCGTTCGGTTCTGACCATTGGTGCTGATTTCTTGGGCACTTGGGGCAACCCGGTTAAATCCATGGGCGACTATGGGCATTTCCGCGAAGCGCCTCGGGGCGTGTTGATGGCAGTTGAATCCGCCATGAGCATGACCGGTGCAAATGCAGACACTTGGTACGTTGCACGGCCGGGTTCAGAAGCGGCGGTTGTTTTGGGTGTTGGTCATGTTTTGGCTGCCAAACACGGCGTTACCGCTGCGGGCATGCCAAGCGCAGCCGCAGCCTTTGCGGCGATGACGCCTGCTAAGGTTCAGGAACTTTCCGGCGTCAGCGAAGCTCAAC
>JAESSV010000114.1 GCA_016763895.1 Magnetovibrio sp.
CTGATGAGCGACCATGGACGCATACCCTCGAACTGGCTAGAAGAACGCGTTAAACGAGTTGAACGTTTGGACGGCGATATAGATGTTTTGATGGCACGTATTGCCTCCGTGCGCACTTGGACGTATGTTGCGCATCAAGCCACGTGGTTAGAAGACGCTCTTGGGTGGCAAGAGCGAACCCGCACCGCCGAAGAAAAACTGAGCAATGCATTACACAACAAGCTCACCCAACGTTTTGTAGACAAAAGGACCAGCCAATTGGTGAAAACGCTTAAAGACGGAGACGCGCTAGATATCGCGCTGTTTGAAGATGGACGCTTGGATGTTGAAGGCCACACCCTTGGCACCTTGAACGGATTTCGATTTGTTGCAGCCGAAAGCGAAAGCACGCTGGCGGCTAAAGTTTTGGATTCTGCCGCCAATAAAGCGTTGCGCAGCAAAATTATTGACCGCATAGCGATGCTGAAATCGGATGCGGACACCGCATTTACGTTTGATTCAACCGGCAAAGTGCTGTGGCGATCAGAACCCATCGCGCAAATTTGCAAAGGCTCGAACCGGCTGGCGCCCACCGTCAAATCGCTCACCAGTGATCTTTTGGAAACCGCCCAAAAAGAAACCATCGAAGCCCGCTTGAACCAGTGGCTGAAAGATTTAATCAAAGACCGCCTGGGCTTGTTGTTGGCGGCCTCTTCTGCTGATTTAAATGGCGTCGCACGGGGATTGGTATTTCAGCTTTCCGAAAGCTTAGGCGCCTTGCCCCGTCATGAAGCCGATGCAGAAATCAAGGGCTTGGAACGCGAAGACCGGCAAGCTTTGCGCCGTTTGGGCGTGCGCCTTGGACGTCACCTGATCTACATTCCCAACCTGTTGCGCCCCGCGCCTGTTGAATTATCGGTGCTGTTGTGGGCGTTGTTTGAAGAGGTCGAGCCCTTGGGCCCACCGCCTGCGGGTCGCGTGTCTTTGAAACGGGAAAAACACGAACCCGAAGGCTGGCTCCGCGCCGCTGGATTTCGCCCCGCCGGAAAATTGTTCATTCGCGCCGACATGTTGGAACGCATGGCGGAACTGGCCTGGAAACGCCTTGAAGACGCCAAAGGCCCCTTTGTGCCCAACGAAGACTTTTTAGCCCTTGCCGGATGTGGTGTGGATGAATTGCCGCCCATTTTGCAAACCCTGGGTTTTGCCCCCACCAATGAAGACGGCAAATGGCAGCCCAAGGGGCGCGGCAAAGGAAACGCCAAAGGAAACGTCAAAGCACAGGGCAAAGATAGGCCCAAGCACGCGCCGAAAAAAGGGCCAAAAACACCGGCTCAAAAGGCAAAGGCCAAGCCTCAAGAGGTCAAAATTGACCCCGACAACCCGTTTGCCATGTTGCAACAGCTTAAATTGAAGAAATGACCGGACTAAGGCTTCGCATTGACAAGTGGCTGTACCACGCTCGTTTTTTCAAAAGCCGCACCTTGGCGGGAAAGTTCTGCCAAACGAACAAGCTGCGCCTCAACGACGAAGCCGTTGGCAAAGCCCACGTGTTGGTTGGACCCGACGATGTGTTAACGTTTGTTAAATCCGATCAGATCAAGATCGTAAAAATTGTTAACATTGGCAAGCGCCGGGGCCCGGCTTTTGAAGCACAAGCCTTGTACGAAGACTTAAGTCCGGCCCCTGAAAAACGCGAAAGACCCCTTCACGCGCCCGTGGCTTTCAGGGAACCCGGTCAAGGCCGCCCCACCAAAGCCGAACGCCGCGCCCTTGATCGCTTAAGAGATATCGAATAACTTGTCCAATAAACGTCAAATATGCTAGGAACGTCCATATGTTAAATCGCATTAAAAAAGCCCTCTTTTCAGACGCAGCCAACAAAACGGCGGTTCGTCCTCAATCTGACCTTAAACTCGCTTCTGCGGCGCTGTTGGTAGAAGCCGCCGTTATGGATGGGACGTTCGACGATACTGAACGCACCACCGTTACGGCGCTGTTGAAAAGCCGTTTTGAGCTTTCCGATTCAGATACCGCAGAATTGATCGCCGATGCCGAAGAAGCCGTCAACAATTCGAACGAGCTGTACACCCTCACCCGCACCATTAAAAATGAATTTAACCCCGAGCAACGCATTGAAATGATCGAAATGTTGTGGGAAGTGGTTTATGCCGATGGCGTGCTTGATGATTACGAAGCCAATTTGGTGCGCCGCCTAAACGGCTTGTTACATGTGTCCGATCGCGACAGTGGCGAGGCCCGCAAACGGGTCATCGCGAAACTGGGCCTTTAATACCCCTACATTTTGTGGGCTTGAGCCTTGGCCAGAAATGGCGTAAACAAAATCAGATATTTTATTCACGGAGCCCGTTATGACCTACGTCGTTATTGAAAACTGCATCAAATGTAAATTCCAAGACTGTGTTGAAGTCTGTCCTGTCGATTGCTTTTACGAAGGTGAAAACTTCCTCACCATCAATCCGGACGAATGTATTGATTGCGGTGTTTGCGAACCCGAATGCCCCGCCGAAGCCATTGTGCCCGACACCGAGCCTGGCTTGGACAAGTGGTTAGACATCAACGCTAAATTTTCCGCCATTTGGCCAAACATCACCCGCGTTGGCGAAGTTCCTAAAGATGCCGAACAGTGGAAAGGCAAGTCAGACAAAGAGAAATTGTTGAGCGAAAACCCGGGTAAGGGCGACTAAATCACATTCTTTTACGAAAATTTAACACCCTCTAGAGCTTAAGCGCGCTCTAGGGGGTGTTTTTTTTAACAAAATGTGTTATGTAAGCTGCCAAAGCTGGTCCTTTCGGGCCAGTTTTTGTTTGAAAATGGCACAACAACACAACATTCAAAAGGCGACACATGGCAGATAAATTGGTATTTAGCATCAGCGATTTCGTGGTTTATCCAACGCACGGAGTCGGCAAAATCGTCAACATTGAAGACCAGGAAATTGCGGGGCATTTGTTAAAGCTTTACGTCATTTCTTTTGAAAATGAACGCATGACGTTGCGCGTTCCCACCAACAAAGTGGTTGATTCTGGCCTACGCAAGTTAAGCTCAAGAAAGATCATGGACAGCGCTTTGACAACGCTCAAAGGCCGAGCCCGGGTCAAACGCACCATGTGGAGCCGCCGCGCCCAGGAATACGAAGCCAAAATCAATTCCGGTGATCCAGAACTTCTGGCTCAAGTGGTTCGCGATCTATATCGCCGCCCCGACCAACCAGACCAGTCTTTTTCCGAACGTCAAATTTTTGAGAAAGCCATCGACCGCTTTGCATGCGAAGTGGCGGCTGTTGACAAAACTGACGTGGAAAAAGCCCAAACCAAACTTGAAAAAATCCTCTACGTCCCACCACCAGAACCCGAAATTGATGAGGCCGCCGCCACAGAAGAAAAAACCAATACAGACGCTGCTTAGGCTCAGGCCCCTTATATATAGCATATCTTGGCCTTACGCCCCCCTCCCCACACGTGTTCAGGGGGCATGGGGGCGTGTGCTTCTTGGGGGATGACCCTAGAGACTTGACACAGCAAGGCAGGTCAGGAACCATGTGAATACGATAATAAATCAATATGATTTAGGACCTGAACTGCTGGGCGCCATATCGAACCTTGTGTGCGTGATCAAAGATGAGCGGATTGCGTATATTAATACCGCAGGAATTCGCATGTTGGGGGCCTCGGATATGGACGCTGTGCTCACCCATGAGCTGGCTGAATTTGTTCATGCTGATTATGCCAAGCTTGTATCTCATGGAATTGACGTCTTTTCCGAAGAAGACACTGCAATCCCGCTTAAGCTGCGACCTTTAAATGCTCCGCCGATTGATGTGCATATGAACGTCCAACGTTTAAAGCCCCATGAAGATGATATTTTCATGGTCGAATGCAGGGACATTACAAGTTACATCAAAGCCTCTGAAGAAGCCCGCCAACGTGAACAACGTTTGGCTGGGGTTTTGGGCACAGTCGTTGATGCTATTGTTACCATTGAACCGGGCGGCACCGTTCTGACCGCAAATCTAGGTGCCGAAAAAATGTTTGGCTATTCGCAACAAGAACTGCTCAATCAAAACATTTCCACCTTAATGCCCACGGATTTTGCCGAACGCCACAATGATGCCATTGCACGCGGCATGGAAACCGGACATTTCAGCAGTATTGGCAAGGCGCTCGAGCTTTTGGGCAAGCACAAAGATGGCACCGAATTTCCCATTGAAATATCCGTGGCCGAATTGCATGAAGGTCAAAAACACCTGTTTACGGGTGTGATCCGTGACATCACCGAACGCAAAAAAGCTCAAGCTGAAATCGAACACCTGGCTCATCACGATACGCTGACCGGGTTGCCCAATCGGAATTTGTTTAACGACCTTATGGAACGCGCCATTGATCGTGCGGCCCGCGCCAATCAACAGATGGCTGTGATGTTCGTCGATTTGGATAAATTCAAACCCGTTAACGACGATTTGGGGCATGTTGCGGGGGATGCCGTTTTAAAATCAGTCGCCAAACGGATGGCGGCACATGTTCGCACATCGGACACGGTCGCACGCATTGGCGGCGATGAATTTATCGCGATTTTAGAAAATATTGACCATACCGAAAGTGCTGGCTTGGTTGCGGAGAAAATCATCGAAGCCCTTACCGAACCGGTGGACATTCCAGAGGGCAAACAAGCCCAGATCGGCGCCAGCATCGGCATCAG
>JAESSV010000115.1 GCA_016763895.1 Magnetovibrio sp.
CAAGGCGCGCCATGGGTTCAGACAACAAACCGCCGCCACAGCCAACGTCCAATATATCAAGGCCTTTAAGCGGCTGATCAGCCTTGGGGTCCAAGCCAAAATGCGGGCAAACATGGTCTAAAATAAACTGAATCCGGACCGGATTGATTTGGTGTAGAGGGCGGAATTTTCCGGATTTATCCCACCAAGCATCCGCCATAGCTGTAAAACGTTGAACGTCTTCTGGGTTAGCAGATCCAGTTTTGGGGGGCAAAGCGCTGTCTGTCATGTCTTCTCAACGTTTAAAATTCAAACTCTGTGGGTACGGCTCCCCTTGCGGGGGCTATGTAATCCGAGTATGTATACCCGCTCGCAGGCTGTACTGGCTTTGGTTTAAGCTTTTTCTGGACAAATTTCCAGTGTTTTTCCCAAGTTTTGCTCAAAGTTATAGCCCAAAGCGTCTGGACACTTAAGGAAACAAGCGATCGCCCATGGCATTGATTGTAATGAAATTTGGAGGCACATCTGTTGGCGACATTGAACGCATTCAGAACGTAGCCAAACGGGTAAAATCCGAAGTCGATGCTGGCAATCAAGTTGCTGTCGTTGTTTCAGCCATGTCTGGTGTCACCAACCAACTGGTTGATTATGTGACATCTGTGACGCCCTTGTACGACACGCGCGAATATGACGTGGTGGTGTCTTCGGGGGAACAGGTGACCAGTGGCTTGCTGGCGTTGGCCTTGCAAGACCTGGGCATTCCTGCGCGTTCATGGATGGGCTGGCAATTGCCGGTCAATACAGATGACGCCCATGGCAAAGCCCGCATCATAGGCATTGAAGCAGAAGAGCTTTTAAAACGTTTGGCGGCTGGTGAAGTGGCTGTGGTGCCGGGGTTTCAAGGTTTGGGTACGGACAACCGCATTACGACCTTGGGTCGTGGTGGATCGGATACGTCTGCGGTGGCGTTGGCTGCGGCTTTGAACGCGGATCGTTGTGATATTTGTACCGATGTGGACGGAGTCTATACAACCGATCCGCGGATTGTCAGCAAAGCGAAAAAACTGGATCGGGTGACCTTTGAAGAAATGCTGGAGATGGCCTCTCTGGGAGCAAAAGTCCTTCAGACGCGTTCCGTCGAAGTGGCTATGAAACATGGCGTTCGCCTGCAAGTTCGTTCGAGCTTTTCGGATGAACCGGGGACCTTAGTTGTAAATGAGGACGAGATCGTGGAACAAGAACTTATCAGCGGCATCGCATACAGCCGTGACGAAGCAAAAATCACTTTGGTCGGCGTTTCTGATCAGCCCGGCGTTGCCGCCTTGATCTTTGGCCCTCTGGCCGAAGCGGCGATCAACGTTGATATGATCGTGCAAAACGTGTCCGACGATGGCAAATCGACGGACATGACCTTTACGGTGACCATGAGGGACCTAGACAAAGCCCTTGAGACCGTGCGCGATCATGCCAAAGAGTTTGGCTACAAAGAATTAATTTCTGATGCCGACGTGGTTAAAATTTCGGTGATTGGCGTGGGCATGCGCAGCCACGCGGGCATTGCCCAAAGAATGTTCCAGGCCTTGGCTGAAAAAGGCATCAACATCCAGGTGATTTCCACGTCTGAAATCAAAGTGAGTGTGTTGATTCCCGAAGAATATACCGAACTTGCCTTGCGGTCCTTGCACACCGCTTATGGCTTAGACAAGGAAGACTGATTTTATGAGCACCACATCCACACAATCCCTTGAAAAGCTCTGGGCCAAGGGCCGTGAATTCTTGGGCACCGAATACGCCATTATGGGCGGGGCCATGTCTTGGATTTCGGAACGCAATTTGGTTTCGGCGTTGTCGAATGCCGGTGGATTTGGGGTCATCGCGTGCGGGGCCATGGGGCCTGAGCTTTTGGAACCTGAAATTATCGCCACGCGCGACATGACGGACAAGCCCTTTGGCGTAAACCTGATCACCATGCATCCGCAAATGGATGAATTGGTGGACGTGTGTTTGCGTCAAAATGTCAGCCACGTGGTGTTGGCGGGGGGGCTGCCGTCTGGGGCAACCATTAAAAAACTCAAAGAAGGGGGCGCAAAAGTTATTTGCTTTGCTCCGGCTTTGGTTTTGGCCAAGCGCTTAATCCGCAGCGGCGCGGATGCTTTGGTGATTGAAGGCAGCGAAGCAGGGGGTCATATTGGGCCCGTGTCCACAAGTGTCCTGGCCCAAGAAATTCTATCGCAAGTGACCGCTGTTCCGATTTTCGTTGCGGGGGGTATTGGGCGCGGTGAAGCCATTGTCGGCTACCTTGAAATGGGTGCCGCCGGCGTTCAGTTGGGCACGCGTTTTGTGTGTGCAACCGAATGCATCGCCCATGAAAACTTCAAAAAAGCATTTATTCGCGCATCGGCGCGTGATGCCATATCAACGGTGCAAATCGATCCACGTTTCCCGGTTATTCCGGTGCGTGCCATCACCAACAAAGGCACGGCTGAATTTATGGACATGCAACGCAGTGTGATCAAAAAATATCATGCTGGCGACCTTGAACAAGGTGAAGCCCAGTTGGAAATCGAACATTTCTGGGCCGGTGCCTTGAAGCGCGCCGTGATTGACGGTGACGTTGAAGGCGGCTCGTTGATGGCCGGACAAGTGGTTGGGATGGTCAAAAAAGAACAACCTATGACTGAAATTTTTGCAGAACTTGTTGAACAAGCCGAACGTTCTATTGCTGGGCGCGGTGCCTAATAAAACGATTAAATCGGCAGGGGGCCGTTTAATGAGTGTTGACCGTCGTTCAGGAAGCTCATCCAGGCGATTGCTCGCGCGGGTGCGGGACGTTATGGCTGGCGAAGGCGTGCCCCAACACCGCTTGGATCAAACCACCAATGTGATTGCTGCGGATATGGTGTCCGAAGTGTGTTCCATCTACGTGCGCCGGGCGGGTGACGTCTTGGAATTGTTTTCGACCCAAGGCCTTAATCCTGATTCCGTTCATAAAACAAGGCTGCGTTTTGGCGAAGGCTTGATCGGCACTATTGCGGCGACCGCGAAACCCTTGGCTTTGGCGAATGTACAAAGTCATCTCAATTTTGCGGCGCGTCCCGAAACCGGCGAAGATGTGTTTAATTCTTTGTTGGGGGTTCCTGTGTTGCGCTCAGGACGCGTGGTCGGTGTCATGGCGGTGCAAAACAGGGCCTCTCGTCATTTTACCGACGAAGAAATGGAAACCTTGCAAACCGTGGCAATGGTCTTGGCGGAACTGTTTGCGGGGGGTGAACTGATTGGTCGCGAAGAAGCCATGCCCACCGATGGCATTGCTTTGAAACCTTTGCGCATCGAAGGCAGCGCGTTTAATGCGGGCTTGGGCATCGGGTCTGCGGTCTTGCACGAACCCCGTTTTGATATTGCCAATGTGGTAGCCGAAGACACAAACATTGAACGCAAGCGCTTGTACCGTGCGTTTAAAACCATGTACGGTCAATTGGACACCTTATTCGACCAAAGCCCCTTGGCCGATGGGGATGGCGGCGAACATGAAGACGTTTTAGAAGCCTTTCGGATGGTGGCTAAAGATGCTGGCTGGTTGCGGCGCACCGAAGAGGCTGTTCAATCGGGACTAACCGCAGAAGCCGCCGTGGTCAAAGTCAAAAACGAAATGCGCGCCCGGCTGAACACTGCGGCTGACCCATACCTGCGCGAGCGTGTTCACGATCTCGAAGACCTAAGCAATCGTTTGCTGCGTCTTTTGATCGGTGAAGAATGCGATGCCAAGGATGATTTGCCGGAACACATGGTTTTGGTCGCGCGCAATATGGGGCCGGCTGAATTTTTAGAATATGATCATTCAAAACTCAGAGCCTTGATCCTCGAAGAAGGTTCAGCCTCATCCCACGTGAGCATCGTTGCCAAGGCTTTGGACATACCCGTTTTGGGTCAAGTGCGCGAGGTTTTGTCTAAAGTTGAAGCCGGCGATGCGATCATTGTCGATGGCGACAACGCGCAAATTTTTGTGCGCCCCAGCGATGATATTCAGAATCAGTTCCACGAAACACGCAAGCATAAGGCCGTGATTAAGGCTCAATATGCTTTGTTAAAAGATCTGCCCTCTGAAACCAAAGATGGTGTGAAAATCAGCCTAAACATCAATGCGGGCTTGTTGTTTGACTTTGATCAAATTGAACCTGTTGGCGCGGATGGGGTGGGGCTTTATCGGACCGAAGTGCCGTTTATGGTGCGTGCAGAATTTCCCGATGTTGATGAACAACAAGCGCTGTATGAAAAAGTTCTAGATCGTGCCCAAGGCAAGCCCGTGGTTTTTCGCACCATTGATGTCGGTGGAGATAAAGTTCTTCCGTATTGGGATGAATTGAACGAAGAAAATCCAGCCATGGGGTGGCGGGCCATTCGTATTTCTTTGGATCGCCCGGTCATCTTACGTCAACAGCTCCGCGCGCTTATCCGCGCCGCCAAGGGCCGTGAGATTTACGTCATGTTTCCCATGGTTGCCGAGGTTGAAGAATTCTTGCAAGCCAAAGCCTTATTATTACATGAATGGGAACGCGAACGCGAACGGGGAACCCTTTTGCCCAAAGCCGTTCATGCGGGTGTTATGCTTGAAGTCCCGGCCTTGGCCCTGCAACTCGATAAGCTTTTACAATATGTCGACTTTGTTTCCATCGGTTCGAACGATTTGATGCAGTTTTTATACGCCACAGACCGTGGAAATCCGAAAGTGGCGGATCGTTATGATATCTTGTCTCCGGTGGCGTTGGGTTTTTTGAAATCCATTCGGGATCAGTGTGATCAAGCGGGTGTTCCGGTCAGTCTTTGTGGGGAAGCCGCAGGCAAACCGTTAGAGGCTATGGCTTTGATTTCAATAGGCTTTAGAAGTCTGTCCATGGCACCGCCGGCGGTTGGTCCGGTGAAAGAAATGATTCGATCCATGGAGGATCGCACGGTTGCTCAATTCGTGCATTCCCTTTTGGAACGCCCCAAGATGAGCATTCGCCAACGCCTAAAGGCCTTTGCCAAGGACCATAATATCAAGATTTAGCCGCAATTTCTTGCGCTTGGCGTCGGATTTAGGCAGAATGCAGCCTGGTTAATGATTTAAAGCTCCGTTGGGGTTATTTAAGAAAGACACATACGTGAACAATACCAATACAAAACCGGGTGATGCCGACAGCGGAGACGCAACCGAAGCTCAGCAAGCGGTTGGCAAATTGCTGCAAGAAGCGCGCATCCGTCAGGGCCTTGAGGTCTCAGACGTGGCCCGCGTTTTGCGCATCAGTCAGAAATACCTGGAAGCCTTGGAAGATGGTCGCAACGAAGAGCTGCCCGGCACCACTTACGCCATTGGTTTTGTGCGAAGCTTTGCCGAACATTTGCACCTAGATGGTGAAGAAATTGTTCGCCGTTACAAAGATCAAGCCGGTGATTTATCAGCCAAACCAAATTTGGTGTTTCCAAAGCCGATCCCCGAAGGGGGAGTCCCCGGCGCCGCCGTGATGGGGCTTGGTGTGGTGATCGCCATTTTGGCTTACGGTGTTTGGTATTGGAATTCGAATAAAGATGATGTCATCATCACACAGGTTGATGCTGTACCGGAACATTTAGCAACGTCAAAAGCCGTGCCTAAGGTTAAAGATGTTGAAAAAGCCAACGTCGTCATTGAGCCAGTTGTTGAGCCAGTTGTTGAGCCGGTTGTTGAAGCCAAAACCGAGGTCAAGGCGGACGCTAAGCCAGATCCGAAAAAGGCCGTCGAAAAAGGCACTGTTGAGGTCAAGGTCGAACAAAAAATCAAAGCGGTTAAAGCTGTGGCTTTAGATGCTGCGCCCGTTGAACCCCATCAAGATGTCGTGACCCCGCCTGCAAAAGTTGAGGCCCCTAAGGTCGAAAAGCTCCCGGTTGAAACGCCCAAGGCTGAAACGCCCAAAGTTAAAACGCCCAAGGCCCAAAAGTCCAAGGTCGAAACGCCCAAGGTCCAAAAGTCCAAGGTCGAAACGCCCAAGGCCGAAAAGCCCAAGGCCGAAAAGCCCAAGGCCGTAGCAGCCAAAGCCGTAACAGCCAAGGCTGAGAAACCAAAAGTTTCTGCCAACAAAGGCTCAAGCCGGATCACCGTGCGGGCAAAGTCCAACAGCTGGATTCAAATTCGGGATCGCATGGCCAATCGTTTGTTGTTCACCCGTCTTTTGCGCGAAGGCGATGAATACCAAGTGCCCAACCGTTCGGGATTGCGTTTAATGACCGGAAATGCCGGAGCCCTAGAGGTTCTGGTCGATGGCAAAAGCGTTCCTTCCATTGGCAAAGTCGGAGACGTGTTGCGCAATGTTGACTTGGACCCCGAAAAACTGAAATCCGGAACGGCAATTACGGACTAGCGACGTGTGCGTGTTGCACTTGGCCTTTACCCTTTTTCATCATCGGGTATTGGGTCAGGTCTAACGGTTCCCGGTAAGGACTTCGATATGACTGCATCAGACCCCATTCAAACCAACCGCCATCAAACCATTGCCGTAAATGTGGGCGGCGTGATGGTGGGGGGTGGGCATCCCATCGTGGTTCAATCCATGACCAACACCGATACCGCAAATGTGGACGCCACGGTGGCTCAAGTGGCTGCCTTGGCAAATGCAGGTTCCCAATTGGTGCGCATGACGGTGGATCGAGACGACGCGGCCAAAGCCGTGCCGATTATCCGTGAAAAACTCTTGGCGATGAACATTGATGTGCCCTTGGTTGGGGATTTTCATTATGTGGGCCACAAGTTGTTAACGGATCATCCTGCCTGCGCCGATGCCTTGGCAAAATTTCGCATCAATCCCGGCAACGTTGGATTCAAAGGCAAAAAAGACGCTCAATTTTCAACCATGATTGAATTGGCTGCAAAGCTTGGCAAGGCGGTTCGCATTGGCGTGAATTGGGGCAGTCTGGATCAAGAATTGGCGCAAAGCTTGATGGATGAAAATGGCAAACGATCAAGGCCGCTTTCCCCAGAAGCCATCACCCGCGAAGCTTTGGTGCGCAGCGCTCTCGACAGCGCCAATCGGGCCGTCGAATTGGGCCTTGCCAAAGACCGGATCATCATTTCTTGCAAGGTGTCTGAGGTTCCCGAGTTGATTTTGGTGTACCAAGATTTGATCACGCGGTCTGATTTTGCCCTGCATTTGGGATTAACCGAAGCGGGCATGGGCGACAAAGGCATCGTGGCTTCTACCGCTGCGTTATCGGTGTTGTTGGCCCAGGGCATTGGCGATACCATTCGCGTGTCATTGACGCCGGAACCCGGTGGTGCGCGCACCCGCGAAGTGCACGTGGCCCAAGGCATATTGCAAAGTTTGCACTTGCGCAGTTTCAAACCCCAAGTCACCGCATGTCCGGGCTGTGGCCGCACCACTTCATCTTTGTTCCAAGAATTGGCCCAAGACATCGAAGGTTATGTCCTTGATCGCATGCCAGATTGGCGGGACGAATACCCCGGCGTTGAAGATATGAAGCTTGCCGTTATGGGCTGCATCGTCAATGGCCCCGGCGAAAGTAAGTATTCAGACATTGGCATTTCTTTGCCCGGCACCGGAGAAACACCATCCGCCCCGGTCTTTATCGACGGCGAAAAAGTCGCGACCTTAAAAGGCGCCGATTTAGCGGGGCAGTTCAAGGCGATGGTCGAAAACTATGTTGTCAAACGCTATGCCTCGAAAGATGGCGCTTGAAATGGCCGATGTGCTTTCCCCATCCGATAATACATTTGATGGAGACGTATTGCGGCCTGTTGTGGTGGGGGCAAACCATCAATCCAGCACCATGATGATGCGCGACCGTATTTTTGTCGATGAACAAAACGTGCCCGTGTTGTTGAGCCGCATGGAAAAACTTGGCATCGATCAAGCGGTGCTTTTGGCCACGTGTGACCGCGTTGAAGTCATTGGCATGACGACCGATGTGAACGCCTTTGAAGACGCGGCCTTGAACACCTTGGCGGATGAAGGTGAATGTTCTGTGGCGGACTTAAAAGAGCAAACCTATACGCGGATTGGAAATGAGGCGGTCGCCCACGTGTTTTCGGTGACGTCATCGTTGGACAGTTTGATGATTGGTGAACCCCAAGTGTTGGGGCAGGTTAAACAAGCGCACCGCTTGGCTCGTGATGCCGGTTTTGTCAAAGC
>JAESSV010000116.1 GCA_016763895.1 Magnetovibrio sp.
GTCGAGAAGCTCCTCCACGCGCATCGCAAGTTCGCGGTTTGTGTGGCGTTCATGGGCCATGACCGGTTCCGAGATCAACAGTCTTGTTTTGTGCCGCGGGTTTAAGGATGCATAAGGATCCTGAAAAACTGCCTGTGTCTGACGTCGGTAATTTTTTAGCTCCGAAGCGCTCATATCCAGCAGATTCACACCATCGAAAAACAGGCTACCAGCTGATGGTGTTTCCAACAGCAAAATCATTTTTGCGATGGTAGATTTTCCGCAGCCTGACTCCCCCACCAACGCAAATGTCTTGCCGGATTCAATAGAAAAACTTACGCCATTTACAGCACGAACATGGCTCTTTTTACCAAACATGCCACCGCCGGTTACATATGTTTTGGCAAGGTCCTTGATCTTAAGCAGCATTGCCCTGCTCCTTTGTTTCCTCAAGCCAGCATGCAGTCCTGTGCCCGGTCTTTGAAATAAAATCCGGCGGATAGGTTTCACAAATTGTCATTTTTTTTGTGCAGCGCGGCGCAAACCGGCATCCCGTCGGTGGATCAATAAAGCTTGGCGGTTGGCCTGGCAGAGCATATAGTCGCTTTTTCTTCTGACCCAGATGAGGAATTGAATTGATCAAAGCTTGCGTGTAAGGATGGCGTGGATTGTTAAAAATGGTCCGTACATCACCAAATTCCACAATCCTTCCTGCATACATAACGGCGATCCGCTTGCAGATTGAAGCAGCAGTACCCAGATCATGAGTAATCAAAATAATGCCCAGGCCGGTCCCTTCCTGAATACGTCTATAGAGGTCAATCATTTGAACCTGAATAGTCACGTCCAGACTGGAAGTCGGCTCATCAGCGATCATCAGACGAGGCGAACAGGCCAACGCCATAGCCGATACCACCCGTTGCCTCTGGCCGCCGGAAAACTGGTGCGGATAGGCATCAAAGCGATCTTCCACAGCAGGTATACTGACCCGTTTTAAACCATCAATAACTGCAGCACGCAGTTCCGATCTGCTGGATGTAAGGTTATGATAGCGCGGCGGAGCGCCGACCTGATCGCCAAATGTAAAAAGCGGGTTTAGCGAGGTAAGCGGATCCTGCGACACCATTGATATGCGCCGCCCGCGCCATTCACCCGCCATTTCCTTTTCAGACAGGTCGAGAATATTCACGCCATCAATTGTGATGCTGCCATCAACAACCCGCGCGCCGATATTGGGAAGCAGGCGCAGAATTGACAGCCCGGTCATGGATTTACCGGAACCGGACTCTCCAACCAGCCCAACGGTTTCACCCTCACGAACATCAAACGTCACACCATCCACGGCTTTCACAACGCCACGCGACAAAAACAAATGCGTTTTGAGATTTGAAATTTGCAACAATGTTTTTGCCGCTTGCGAATTGGTTTTCACAATTGATTCCTCTTTGGATCAAATATATCGCGCAACCAGTCGCCCATAATATTTGCTGAAAGACAGGTCAGCATAATTGCAATTCCCGGCATTGTTATTGCCCACCAGGCGTTGCCCATGTAGCCCCGTGCATCGGACAGCATCAGCCCCCAGGAAACATCCGGCATCTGAATGCCAAGTCCCAGAAAGCTCAGCGATGCTTCAAATATTATGACCTGGCCAATTTGCAGGCTGGCGAGAACCAGTAGAATATTCAAAATATTGGGCAACAGATGGCGCCAGAAAATGATCACAGGACCACAACCAGCCACCTTGGCCAGTGCTATATAATCGCGACCTTTAATGGACAGAATCTCGCCCCGAATTATTCGGGCATACCAACTCCAATAGGTGACAACGATAACAATGATCACCGTGGAAAGTCCTGATCCAAGAACCGCCGCCAGCACAAGCGCCAGTGCCAGTGCTGGAATTGAAAGCTGAATATCCACAAGGCGCATGATAATGGTGTCAGTCCATCCGCCAAAATATCCAGCCACCATTCCAAGCAGCGCACCGATACCGCCGGAAAATATGATGGCGTAGAATGTAACAACCACTGTGACCCGAGTACCGGCCATAATTCTGCTCAGAATATCCCGCCCGAGATTATCTGTGCCCAACGGATGATGAAAACTTCCGGCCTCATCCCAAAATGGCGGTTGGAAATTATTGGCCAGATTCAGGGCGTTGGGATCGTAAGGTGAAATCGCCTGACTGCCAATTGCGGTGACAATAATAACTGCGAGAAACGCAAGTGACAAAATCGGCGGCTTCGTGCTTCCACGAAAGAAAATCCGCCTGATATGCGAACGCATTGCAGAAATGCGATGGGCATTTTTTGGATAAATATCAGCGGTCATGGCGAATTCTCGGGTCGATCAGACCGTAGCTGATATCAACGATCATATTTGTAACAACGAAAAGAAACGCAATCACCAGCACACCGGCCTGAACGACGGGGAAGTCGCGGGAGAATACGGCTTCCACCACTGTCCGGCCCAAACCCGGCCATGCAAAAACGGTCTCGACCACAAAAGCGCCTCCCAGGCTGGCAGCGAAATAAACCCCCAACACCGTGACCAACGGAATAGCAGCATTGCGAAACGCGTATTTCCAGATCAATATCCATTCTGGCGCTCCAACCGCCCTGCCCATGCGGATATACTCAGCATCTAAAACATCAAGCATGCCCGAACGGATAATTCGCGTCATCGCAGCTACCGGATACCAGCCAAGCGCGATGGCCGGCAAAACCAAATGGGCGAGAGTTCCACGACCAAAAGCCGGCAACCATTTTAACCCAACTGCAAACACCATGATTGCGATCAGACCGATCCAGAAATTTGGCATCGCTTGACCCAGCATGGCGAAAACCTTGCCAAATCTGTCAAACCAGGAGCCACGATGAACCGCAGAAAATACACCGAACGGAATGGCCACAGACAGGCTGAACACCATCGCGGCGCAGGCCAGTTCAATCGTGGCAGGCAAACGTTCGAGCACCAATTGCAGCGCCGGCACATTCCACCGGTACGAAAAGCCGAAATCACCAAGCAGGGCATTTTTTGCAAATGTAAAATACTGGATCACATAAGGCCGATCGAGGCCAAGTTGTATTCGTTTGGCAGCAATCACCTCTGATGGTGCATCCATCGGCAACAGCAGAAGGAGAGGGTCGCCCGACATTCGCGAAATGGTGAATATGACAATACTGACCCCAACAATACTGACAGCACTGTGCAAAATTCTTCGCAGAACAAACTCAAGCATATTGTCCTCCCCTTCCTACCCGAATTCAGGTCGCTACTTCTTCAACCCTAATTCCTGCAAACTGCGCCCGTAAGAACCGGGCCACGGCTTGTAGCTCACTTTCTTCTTATTCCAGGCAAACGTGATGAGAGGCTGGTAGGTGGTCACACCGCCATAGGCATGCTCATGTTTAATACGGGCAATTTCCCGCAATTTGGCCGCACGTTTCTCCGGGTCCATGATGCTTTTTGATTCTTCAATCATCGCATCAATTTCAGGGTTGGAAGCATAGGAATAACTGCCCCATCCTTCGCCTGGAACATAGGTATGCAAATGACCGCCCCAGGGAATTCCAGGATCTCCGGGAACGCCGTGGCCCCACATCCAGCTTGTTGGGCCATCCAGCTTGGAATCATTGCCGCGTTTTCCTAATTGCAGCCATGCGCTATATTCCAGCCCCTGCACACGACACCGAATGCCGACAGCCGACATATAGGCAAACATTGCCTCGCCCATTTCTTTCATGTTGGGTTCACGCGGTGTTGTTAAATTATAACAGGGCGTATCCAGACCGTTGGGATATCCAGCTTCTGCCAGCAGTTTGCGGGCTTTTTCAGGATCATACTTGTAGGGTTTCAGTTCGGGATCATAACCGACAGCTCCCTCGCCTATTTCTGCATAGCGCTTGCCCTGACCAAACAGAACCGACTTAACGATTGCATCCACATCGACGGCATGGGCCACCGCTTTCCGAACCCGCTCATCTGCAAATGGAGATTTGGGGAGATGCTCCGGAAATGTAATAAACAGATTGTTGCCCGAACCCGTACTGGCCGTTTCTACGCCGGGCAATGCTTTGACATCCGCAATCATTGCCGGAGGTACAGCATCAATCCAGTCAACTTCACCTGTGCGAAATGCAGCAACCCGGGTCACATCATCAGGAATTATCTTGATGGTCAGGTTCTTTACACCGGGCCTGTGTTCCTTATTCCAGTATCCGTCAAATGCCTCCAGCTTAAGCTCATCTTTGATCTTGCGTGAAACAAATTTCCAGGGACCTGTTCCAACCGGATTTTGTGCGAAACCATCTTCGCCAACTTTGTTGAAATATTTTTTTGGCACCGCCCAAAGTTGCAGAAATCCAGCAATGTAACTTGCATCCGGTTTGCTGAAATGAAGCTTGAAGTTGTGATCATCAATAATCTCGAAACGGTCGACCGATTTTTGCAAATGAGACCAGCTTGAAATTTCGGGGTTTTTCAGGCGGTTATATGAAAACTCAAAATCGGCGCTGGTGAGCGGGTCACCGTTGTGAAATTTTACGCCCCTTCTGATGTGAATATCTAACACACTGTGACCGTCTTCTTTTCCGATTTTCCAGCTTTCAGCCAACCAGTTTCGGGTCTTCAAATCCGGCCCGGGTGCCATCAATTGTTCAAACATTTGCCCGATGAAATACATATCCGCGCCGGCGGCATATTTCGTTGGATCCATCGTCGTCGCCTCAATGGCAAAGGCAATGGTCAATTCACCGATGGCTGGTTCCTGAGCCAGAGCGCTGGTTGAAAAAGGCAACAATACCGCCAAGGCGGTACCTGCAATTTTTAGCTTATTAGCAATTCTCATTTCTAACCTCCCTTTAAACGTTGGCCCGGTTTCGGGCGTATCCCACGTTAATTCAATTAATTGTCAATTGTCAACAATTGACTTTATTAATTTTAGAGGGTTAATCTGCTTGGCAAAAGAGGGTATGCAAACTTGGAAACAAACTGGCTTGCAGGCTTGAGAAACCGCTGATTGTATCTGATAAGAGAGCTGCTTTTTCTGAGAATGCGGCTAAAAAAATAATTGGCATTGAGTATCAAACAAGCCTGACACGGGAGATGAAATATCGATGAGCACAAGAGAAAAACAGTCTGCGATCACTGGCGCATTCGCTGCCGAATTTGTTAAATCTCCATCCCTGCGCAAGGCCCATCGCCCCCGCAGCATTTCAGAGCAGATTGCCGACGAAGTCGGTTCAGATATTCTTGACGGGGTGTTTGGCACCAACCGTCGGGTCGGAGAGCAAGACCTGGCAGAACGCTTTCAGGTCAGCCGCGGGCCGGTTCGTGATGCGATCAGAATTTTGGAAAAACGCGGGCTGGTGGAAATTTTTCCACGTCGTGGTGCATTTGCCGTCGAACATTCTCTGACTTTGATTGCCGATATGTTTAATGTTCAGGCAACACTCACAGGCCTTGTCGCGCGGTGTTATGTAATGTCAATTACGCCGGCTGGAATTGCCGAAGTCGAAACAGAAATCGCCAAATTTCGCGAAATGGATAATTCGAAAAACATCGACATAATTGAATTCACATTCCAGAGCGCGCGGATTTTCGGCGCCATGAAACGACACTGCAAAAACGAATATCTGGTTCGCATTATGGGCTCTGTTACCGACGAATCCTTGTGGGATTTTATGTGGCGCAGGCAACCTCTGGATTACCTCACCAAGGACCAAAGATCTCAGGGAATCGCTAAATGGGAAGAAATTGTCGATGCAGCCCGTGATGGCGACGACAAAAAGGCCGAAGGGCTTGCCCAGCAAATACTCTACGACTCACGTGATAACGTTCTGGAAACAATGAAAAAGTCACGCCCCGAATCGATTAGCGCAGACCGGCTGCTGACGAACTCAAAAACGAAATAGCATCAAAAGTTCTCCATCCAGTGGGCACGTTCAGTTTCCACAATTCCAATTCCAAAAATAACTCACATATGTGAACCACGAGATTTTTCCGACAACATTTGGCCCATGCCACCTTTCATTTTGGGTGCTATATTTTCGCGAATGCACCCGCTCCTTTCTACCCGGAGTATATGGTTATGGCATCTGACGGGTTGCAGAAATCAGTGCCTGCCCAAGGGAAATGCTGCCATCGTTTGCCGGATAAGAAAGCGGATGCAAAACCTTCACGCCACATGGCTCTAATCGGCAAATTGTTTTCCGAGCCAGAAGCTCAATTTGTAAGACACGATCACTCAATACAAGTGTATCAATGCAATCGACAGCGACCGTCTTTTCAACCACGGCAAAAATAACTGCACTCAATGTATTGTGGAAACGCGTGCCAATCCAACCAGCAGTAACATCTGCGGTCCAGTCATGCAGAATCCGCTCAACATTGTTTTCCAGGAAACCGTGGCGCCCACCTCATATCCGTAAACATGTTCCTCATCCGGATAGTTTTCTGCGGCACATTGCAGTGCCTTGGCGACCTGGCCTTCAAATTGAACACTATTTAATAGAGACCTACCGGCAACAGAATCAAAAAACCTGCCCGCAGAACTTGCTGTTGGCGCATTCAACGATTGACCAATCATTTTGAAAA
>JAESSV010000117.1 GCA_016763895.1 Magnetovibrio sp.
ATGGTGCCCAGATCGCGGTGAATTTCAAAGGCCCCTTTGACCATACCCGGCATGGCGATAGAGCCCAACCCAATGTGAAATTCTTGGGTGACCGTGCCAAAATCCGCAAGAATCGGTTTGAAATCAACATCGGTCTTTTTAATTTTAGGCGTTTGCGCAAAAAAATCATAAAGAACGGGAGACCCCTGAGCGGGTTTCGCCATTAAAAACCCACCCCCGCCCAGGCTCGACAAAACCGGTTCCGCCAGCGTTGAAGCAAACATCCCGGCCAGCACCGCATCAAAGGCGTTGCCGCCGGACCTTAAAATCTCGGCCGCCGCATTTGCGGTTTGAAAGTCACCTGCTGCGACCATACCTTTAGCACTCAAATTCTCTCTCCTCATGACGTCTTTGCAGATGCTACCGAATGCTTTTAAACAAAGAAACCGTATTTCCATCTTAATTTGTCGGTTAAACTGTTTTCATGATTAAAAAATACTTATTCCTTTCGACCTGTATCACCTTGTTCACATCGGTCCTTGCGGTTCAGCCTGCGCTGTCCAAGCCCGATAGCCCGGTTTGTGTTGCCCCCGGAACCTGGTTTGACCCAGATCAAGGTCAAACCTTAAGCACGCCCGATGTGCTGGCCCGCGCCAAGACGGCGGACGTTGTTTTGTTGGCGGAAACGCACACGAACTTTGACCATCACCGTTGGCAATTGCAAACTTTGGCTCAACTTCATGCGGCTCGTCCCGACATGATTTTAGGTCTTGAATCTTTTCCCCGCCGGGTTCAACCGATTTTGGATCAATGGGTCGCCGGAACACTTAGCCAAAAAGAATTTTTAAAACAAAGCGACTGGAACTCGGTGTGGAAGTTTGATGCAAAGCTGTACATGGGCTTATTTAATTTTGCGCGCCTCAACCGCGTGCCCATGTTGGCCTTGAACGTGGACAAAAGCCTGACCCGTAACGTTTCAAAATTAGGCTGGGACAAGGTTCCGCAAAAGGATCGTTTGGGCATTTCTGACCCAACACCGCCTTCCAAGGCGTATTTAAACATGTTGGCTCAGGTGTATAACCTGCATGACAGAAACAAAGACAATACCCAGCTCCCCACCTTAGATGACCCAAGTTTTGCCAGCTTTGTCGGCGTGCAGGTCACATGGGATGTTGCCATGGCCGATGCGTTGGCGAAAAGCCTTCGGTCGGCCCAACAACACGGCCGCAGCCCTCAATTGGTCGCCATTATAGGCCGGGGCCATTTGCAATATGGCTATGGTGTCCCTCATCAACTGGCGGCGATGAACGTGCAAAACATTCAAGTCCTGAGCCCTTGGGATTTGGGTCGACCGTGTTCTGATTTCAAAAATGCAAATGATCGGCCGATTGCGAATGCGGTCTTTGGCCTTGGTCAAAACCAAGACATGGTCCCCGTTTCCGGACCCAAGCTTGGCGTTATGATCGAAAATGCCACAGACGGTGGCGTCCTTGTGTCCGGCGTTTTGGATAAATCCGTTGCCAAAACCACGGGGCTCTTGAAAGATGACATCATCCTCAAGGCCGCCACACAAGACACGCTTAAAGTCGATGATTTGGTTCGCGTTGTCAAAAGCATGGGGCCCGGCACCTGGATGCCTTTGACCATCAAACGCGGCTCAAAGACCATAGACCTTGTGGCACGTTTTCCCGTTCAGCCGCCCAAGCCTATGCACCCATGAAGTCCCTCGCTGTCTTTGTTGTCGCCCTGTTTATGGCTTTTCCGGCCTGGGCAGAAAGCCTTGTCGAGCATGCGGAAAACCTTGTCCACCACAAGGTCCAGTTCACCTTAGAGCCAAATTTGGGCAAAATATCCGTGACCGACCACATGACCTTAACGGGTCAGGGCGGTTTGGGTTTTGTCCTGTCTTCGGCCTTTGAGGTCGGCAGCCTCAGGGTTGATGGCGTTGTCCAAAAGCCCAACCTGTCCAATGAAATTCTAACGATCGAGCTCGGCTCTAAGGGCGCCCACACGATCGAGATGACCACCCACGCAAAGCTCCCCCAACGGATTCAGCCGCCATTTTTAAGGGCCCAAGGCGGGTTGATCGGCGGCGATTGGTTGGCTCATCCCAAGGGATACAAAGCAACTTGGGATGTTATGGGGCAATCCCCCAAAGGGCAAAAATGGTTAATCCCCGGAACTTTGCAATTTGAATCCGAGGATGAAAAATTCTATCGCGCGCGTTTCACAAGTGAGCGCCCGGCCGTTCTGCCCATTTTGATTTCCGGGCCATTTGAAGTTCATGAGCGTTGGGTGGGTGACATTCGCTTGCGCACGTATTTCCATCAGAACTGACCCCCCAAGCCGAAGGCTACCTGACCGATACCGCCCGTTACATCAAAGACGCCGTCAAAAACATTGGCCCTTACCCCTACACCCAGTTTTCAATTGTGTCCGGGATTGCCCCGGTGGGATGGGGTTTGCCCGGCATGACGTACATGGGGCGCCGTGTTTTGGCCTTGCCTTTTATCCGCACCACATCCCTGCCCCATGAAATTTTGCACAATTGGTGGGGCAACGCGGTCGATGTTGCCCATGGACGCGGCAATTGGGCCGAAGGGTTGACGACATTTCAGGCCGACCTCGTTCAATCGGCGCTCAAAAACAAGGATGGCGGAAAGTCTAAGCGCATCGAATGGCTGCGCAATTTTCAAGCCTTGCCCAAGGATTTAGACAAAGCCGTAAACCAATTTAAATCGAAAACCCATGATGCGGCTCAGGTGGTGGGATACGGCAAAACGGCCTTTGTCTTCCATATGTTAAAAAACGCATTGGCCGCAAAGCCTTCACGGACGGGATTCGCTTGTTTTACAAGGATCACCAATTCAAAACCGCCGCTTGGTCTGACCTCCAAGCCGCCTTTGAACGCACATCAAAACAAGACCTTGAACCTTTTTTCAAGGCCTGGATTACCCGCCCCGGCGCACCAGAACTTGTTTTGTCCAAGGCCCAAAGCAACTCAAATCAAGTCACATTTACCTTACAGCAAAGACAAAAAGGCCCCGTATATCCGTTGGATATTGCCGTGCGCTTGTCTTCCGCCCAAGGTCACCAGACGTCCATCGTCCGCATGGACCGCAAGGAACAAAGTTTTACAATTGCCACCACAGAAAAGAGTCTTTCCCTAAGCATTGATTCGGACTTTGATATTTTTCGACGTCTGAACACAGCTGAAACACCTCCAATTCTTCGCGATGTCACGCTTAACGCAAACACCCGACTGGTTGTTGAAGGACATGATCCAAATTTACAGGCTTTTGCGGTTCAGGTTGCCGAACATCTTTTGCAACGGCCCTTAAATGCTAAATCTAAATCTGGGCCGCGCCTTCAAATCAGCCTTTCCAAAGGCCCGCTTCAAGCAGAAGCCTTTGTCAAACGCGCCCCATCGGGACAAGTGACGCTGTACATACAAGCACGTTCAATCAATGACTTAGCAAAGTTTGCACGGGTATTGCCCCATTACAAACGCCGCAGTTTTATAAAGTTTCAAGGAGATCGCGTCGTCGAAAAAGGCGTTTGGCAAATCACAAGCCAGACCTTAACCAAGATTTTTGGCCCTTAAGCCGCCAACAACAAGGCCATCAAACCGCCCATCGCCCCAACGGCAACGGCGACACTGTACACGCCCAAATTTATCATGCGCTTAAAGCTTGAAGGCGTTTTTTCAACAATCATTGCGTCTTGACACGTCATCGTTCTTTCCTTCCGAAATCGAAGCGCTTAGACTACGCACAGTTCGTTAACAATTCGTATCCGTCAAAGTCTTGCCCATGGTCCTCTTTTCCGCTAATAACCTCAACGACAAAGCAATGGGTTTCGTGCGGGGGCGGTCCTCGGGCGGACAAATACATTTTACAAGCGATCAGGTTCTATGAATTCACTGCCCGACAAAGCCTTACTTCCCGCTGGTATGCAGGACGGATTACCGCCCGCCGCAGCGCTTGAAGCCGCCACAGCCGAACGTTTGATTGCCGAGTTTGACGCATGGGGCTATGCGCGCGTCAAACCGCCGTTGATGGAATTTGAAGAAAACCTTTTGTTGGGCACAGGCCAAGCCGTTGCCAATCAAGCCTTTCGCGTCCAAGACCCGGTCAGCCAACGCATGTTAGCGCTTCGCCCGGACATGACTTTGCAAGTGGCGCGCATTGCCGGATCACGTCTTAGCAATTCTCCCCGCCCCTTGCGCCTGGCCTATTCCGGTCAAGTGGCGCGGGTGCAAAGTTCACAATTGCGCCCCGAACGTCAATTTGGTCAAGTGGGTGTGGAACTGATTGGCGCAACCGGCCCCGAAGCAGACATCGAAGTCGTTTTAATGGCGGCTGAAGCTTTGCAAGCCGCAGGCGTCAATAACCTCAGCATTGATTTAGGCTTGCCGACCTTGTGCCCCACGTTGCTGCAAGACTTAGATTTAGACGCAACCACATACGCGACGCTCAGAACGGCTTTGGACCGCAAAGATGCCGACACCGTTGCGCAGCTTAGCGATAAAATTGGCGAAGACGTAACCAAAGCCCTGATCGCCATGTTAACGGCCCTGGGCCCGGCAACGGACGCCATTACCAAGCTCAATGCCATTGACTTACCGGTTCTGGCCAGCGCTCAACGGGCGCATTTAACCGCCGTCATCGATGGCATCACCAAAGCTTGCCCCGACCTTACCTTGACCCTGGACGTGGTTGAAGGCCGGGGGTTTGAATACCACACGGGCGTGACCTTTGCCGTGTTTTCACACGGCGTTATGGGCGAGCTGGGACGGGGTGGACGCTACGACGCGGGCGAACCCGCAACGGGCCTTACGTTTTTCATGGACACGGTGATGAAAGCGGTTCATCCAAGTGAAGCTCCTGACCGTGTCTTTTTACCGTTTGGCACTCCAGCCGATGTTGCCCGAAAATTGCGGGCTGAAGGTTGGCGGACCGTGGCTGGGCTTGATAATACAGATGATGCTTTGCACGGTGCACAGCGTCTTGGCTGTTCACATGTGTTGCAAAACGGCACCGTGAACAAACTCGATACATAAAAACTTAAGGGGATAC
>JAESSV010000118.1 GCA_016763895.1 Magnetovibrio sp.
GTGCAGGAACAATTTTCTCAAGATAGCTTCAAGCCCTCGTTCACCATTATCAGCCAAAATACTTGCAATTTTACTGACCACCCAATGGCAACCACCAAAGGCGGCAAATCCTGCCATTGGCCCTGCAGCCAATGGCAGGACCGCACATTTGGCGCCTGCAATTCCGGCGAGTATGCCGCCATATATGGATATTCCGACCGTCAACAAACCACCAATACCTTCAATGGTCGCGGCCACCAAACCCTCTCGTTCATAAGCCGTGACAACTTCTTTAATTTCCCGAACAACAGAGGACCCAATTTCCAAAAAACCAATTATTTTCAGAACCTTTGCTGCCTTTACAAGATTTGGATTGACGCGAGGGCCAGCCTTGGTATTAACTTTTTCTAAGTCATATTCGGCATAGCTTTTTAGTGTGCCGACGGCATCCCTGGCCGCGTCTCCCATGGTGCTTAGATACGAATCAAGATCGTTCGAGGCCGCTTGAGCCTCTGACATCAACGGTCCTAACATCAACACCGCAAAAAAAGCGGTAAAGAGGGCTGAGAGGAACACGTTGCGTTTTTTCATTGACTGTGGACCTCGGCATACAGGTCATAATATCCAAGGCCATCCAAGACCATCTTACCTTCTTTTTCCGAAAATATTGTGACGGTGCTAAAGCGCGCATTATCAATACGCACAGACAAAACGATGATGCTCCCCGTTGGTTGGACAATGACCATCGGTTGTAAACCTTGTAAAAATGGTGCTGGAATTTTCCGCATATCCTTCAAGGCGGTCAGGCGATGCTTCGCAGGCTTATTGAGCTTTTCAAGGGCCGACCAGTTCTGTTCAGCCAAAGCGTTCATGGTTTGGCTATAAATGGAAAATAACTTTTTATGCCCCACAAGCCTGATGTTTTGCTTGAAAAATCCGCTCATCCGGTTCGCAAAAACAGAGGCTATAAAGCGTTTGTTTTGGGGGGATTGGGGCAAGGAAAATTGCTGAGATGACGGCTCGGGAAAGGTCTTTAGAAAACTGACAACGGACACCAAGATTTGACGTTGTAATGCTTCTCGAACCGAAAGTGGGTTTTCTTTGTTCGCCTTGGTTAAGGTTCTCAACCATACGGGTATTTGTTGCACAATTGCTTTTTTGGGGTCTCTTAGATCCGCCCCGGCGTATATTTTTACACCCACCAACTGGGGCTTGTCTTGGGTATACGTCCATTGGGTTAACAACCAGAAATCAACGATCGGATTGTAATAGCCGACAATGGGTGATGTGCTTAGCCCTGCCCCCAGGTATGCTTGGCTTTGTTTGAAAAACAACCGCCATAAATCGCGTTCATATTTCTTGTCTTTGCGGTGCAAAACCGACATATCGAATGGCTGAGTTCCGGACCGAGCAAAGAATTTGTTGATCAATTGAGGATCCCCAACGCCGACCAAACGAAGCTTCAAAATGCTTTCTGTCAGGTTCACCAACTTGGTCTGTTTCATTTGCTTGGCCGTCAACTGGCTGGTGCTTTGGGCAAGAGCCGCAGGCCCGTAAAATCCGAAACAAACAAAGGAAATGGCGAGTACAAACAGTTGAAATCTACGTTGCAAATTTCGTCTAATGGCGATCATGATCCCCTCAATCAGCATCTTAAAAACTCCGTATTATTTGGTGCTGGAACACCCACCTGAATTGCCCACCGTGCCAATGCTCACGCATGCTTTATTTTGATTGGTTGGGGACGTGCTTGTACCACTGTTCACAATTACGCTGTCGACATAGATCGTGGTATCCAGATTTGCGGGGGCGATGCCGTTTGATCCCATGGTCGAGCCGTTGGCTAGATTCTGTTTGGCAATTTTACGGGCGCGTTGTTCTGGTGTTAAAACCGTTCCGTTGATGGTGAGCCCACTTTCCCCCCGCAAGTTTTGAATGACAATGATATTTTTACGCGAACCAGTTCCGGTGATAATGGTTGTTTGGCCGGGTGCGCTTGTCGATAACATGCCCGGTTCCAAAGACGTCCGTTGTCCGACCCCCGCATCTAAGGCGGGCTGACCACCCGTCAAAGCGTTTAAGGGGATAACATTATCCGTTGCCGCTTTGCCAAGATAAAGGCTGGGGTTTTGGGCAGACGTTTGTTCTTGAGCCCAGGCATGGCCTGCCAAGACCACCCCCCCAACACAGGTTAAAATGCCCCATATCCAACTGTTTTGTTCAGAAGGCCTGAACGATTTGGTGTACACGATTTTCTCCTTGCAATCCCTAAGGTTTAACCATGAAGCTGACGTGTTGGATGGACGTGTTGTAAGGGTCGGCCTTTTGATGCGCATTCACGACCTCATATAAACGTTTCAAGCTTAACGGTTCCAGGTCACCTTCCGCCAAAAATGCGGGTTTCGTTTCCTGTGAATAGGGATGAGGGACCGCAACGCAAGCAATTTGTTCTTGCCCCTTTCCCGTTGGGCGAATGGAATACGGGGCATTAGCTGACGGAATCATAATTGTCTGGCCGGGTGTAATAAAACCATTTGTTTGGAACCGCGAAGGAAAGATCCGTGTGACGGGCTGGTCATAACCTTCATAATAACAATACACATGCGCCGGTGATTTGGTCGTCACCTCAATACGAATTTCATCTTGCACATTCAACGCATTTCCGGTCATGGGATGAATTTCCAAGCCGATTGGATCAAATCCTGAAGCCCCGGCTTGCCCATTCTGTTCGGGTGAACCCATAACCCCAGGGGACAAGGAGGCTTGAGCCCCGAAAGCAGGCTTTAGGACCGGCGATACCGCCATATTGTTGGTCAGCAACTGATAATACAGATCAAAATCAATCCGACCGTTTGCGATTAAATCTTCCCGTGCTTTGTACCTGTTAATCCCTTTCTGGAGCGCTCGGCTATTTTGGCCCGTGATGGCGCCTTTGAAATCTCCGGTTTTAATAAGGGCGGTTTGCACCAAACGGATACGTTCGTCAGGTTTTTGTGCATCGTACCAATCACGCGCCACGGTCATCGCCATGGGATCCGTCGATTCAATTTCCAAACAGCGCCAATAAGGAACTTTAGTGAATTTCCCAAGCACTTCGATAAGGCTGAGTTCAATCAAAGACCGCACGGCTTGGTGGGTGCCTTGGCTGCGGTTTTGTGACATTTCAAGGAAGATGCTGGCTTTTTGAATAATGCCTTCTGCGTCACCGCCCTTGCCGCTGCGCATGATGGTAATGGTGTTGGACGTATGCAAACCGGGAACAATTTGACGTGAGGCAATTTCCCCCATGTTCATATCCATAGACACCAACGCCAACATTTGATCCTGCGAATATCCTAGTGATATCAAAGGAGTAGCAATACCTGCGCCTTGTGTATCGGTGGCGACCCCAAGGTCGGCTTGGGTAATCGCACCGCGAATATAATAGTTGGGAATTTCAATGGGTCGCCGGCCCACCCAATTTCGTTGAATGTACATCACAGCATTTCCAGCCTGTTCAACATCCACGAATTTAAAGGCCCTGCTTTTGGTCGACATCTTAGAAATCGTTGAAGTCATGATTTCCTTTGAACCCATATTGATCTGTCCAGTTTGATCCGGAAGACCGTCGCTGGTGATCATGATGTCTTTCTTACCAAAAGCGAGGAACAGGTTATCCATGCACCGCAAGGAATTTGTAAACCCCGTCATATTTTTAACAACCGGTGTGGTCGCGTTCGCAATCACCGAGGCTGTTTGCGGATTCGTCATGGTTTGGCACCCGGCCAAAGCAAGCGCCGACAGTGTTAAAATGGACGCTGTGGAAAAAACCTTAAAATTAGTGTGACGCAAGACCTGAACACTCCCCCAAGAAAATTAACGACAAATATTGATAACATCCCCCGGGATCACGACAATTTGTTCCCGTTGGGTAATTCGGCCTTTTTGCTGTGCGGCCTGGGTGCCAATTTCCACCTTGCTACAATCCGTATTGACGGTTTTATGATTTAAGCCCCCACCCGATTGGGCGGCTTGCCGGCGGGCCTGTGTCAACACACGCGCCTTTTTTGCAATGGCTCCCGGTGGGGCGGACGACCGCTGGTTTAAGTTTTGAGCCTGCGCAGCAGAAGGCACCTGAACGATACCCAAAAAAGCGCTCGCAATAGAAATGGATAAGCTGAGCCTCAAGGCCTTGGTCATTTGAACGAACATGATTAGGTTCCCAAAAATACATTTTTAATCAGATTGAGTTCGGAGAAGAGATTTTCTTCCCCGAACTCAAAACCCTAATTGCACGATTTCGCGCCAATCGTACCGATGTTCGTTTTTGCACAATTTTTTGAACCCACTGCCGTCGTCGTCACCGTTTTGGCTTTGACTTCGATCTTGGTATCACCTTCTATTTGTACAGAATCACCGCCAATAGCCCCGATGTTTGTTTCCGCAATATTGCCGGATCCAACAGCCGTTGTGGTAACGGTTTCAACATCAACTTTAAGCGTTGTATCGCCCTGAATTTGGATCTTTCCACCCGTTTGCTGTTGGGCAAATGCTCCCGTGGACATAACAAAAACAACACTGGCAATCGCTAAACTTATATATTTATTCATTTCACTCTCCACTTTGGTGATTACGTTAACTGTTTCTTATGCGCATCGTCGCAATGGCGATCTTCTATTCTGCCATCCTTTTAATCGTTATATTGCCCTCAATGCATTTATTCATGATCATAAATTAGATGTAATCTTAAGCATTTAAGACCACTTGTCCGACTTGGTCGGTGGCCGTTGTTGATGTTTTTAGGACGGCAACATTGATGTCGACGCCCCCTGCAATGAGCGACTTTCCATTAAAATATCCCGCCGGCTAAGCGACACAACTTAGACATTTAATAAACGAACAAATAACATTATAATCCTCACACATAGCGAACACATACAAAAATAAAACAGACCGGTATCCCAGATTTAACATAAATTTTATCAAAGTTTACATCACTTTACACAAATATTTAAGTGTATTTAATATGCGTAACAATCAATAGGATTGTTGATTTATCCCATTCAAGGTTGCATATGTCAATAACTACGATTATAACACCATAAGAGAATAAAACACTTACAAGATGTTCGTTTTCTAAATCATTAATCTAGACGTGTATATTATGCACTTTCATGCACGCATATTTCATCTCTTTTAAAATTCGAACATGATCTTGGGGGCTAGGTTATTGACGGCACAACGCATTCAACTTTTAAGGCATATATCGAAAAATAAATCCTTTAAACAGAATTTTTATATTCGACTGAAACGCACCACAGCGATCAGCCTGACGGGCGTGTTGTTTTTTGTTTCGGCCTGTCAAACCACCAATCAATTCACCGAAAGTTTGGGGCTTTCCGGCGTATCGCAAAGCGACGCTTGTGGCAATTACAGTACATCGCTTCGTGAATCCAAGGGATATTTTCAACGCAATTTAGTCAAAAGCGTGCTTGTCGGTGCCATAGGCGGCGCGGTTTTAGGTGCCGTTTTTGGTGGCAAAAAAGCGGCACTTGCCGGGGCCTTGGCTGGGGGCGCTATCGGCGCCAGTGTTGGGTATTGGGATACCCAACAAAAAGAACACCAAGACCGGGCCAGCCTCAGTCAATCTGTATATGCCGATTCACAAAGAGAAACACGCGAAATCACCCATGCTCTTTCCTATTTTACCCGTGTGAGAACATGTCGATTGCAACACACCAAATCGATCAAAAGTCGCTATAAAAGTGGTTCTTTGAGCCGCGAAAAGGCGATGGATATGCTGGATTTAGAGCGTCGTCGTTATGCCGATGACATCATAGTTGTTCAGGCCATCGGTGCAGAAATTGACAAACGCCACAATGAATTGATGGGGGCTGCACACGGCCTTTCAAAAAATAGTTCCACCGCGCGCACGTACATCGTAAAGGCTGAAAAAGCTGAAAAAATAGATTGGGGTAATGTTTATACTCCGTCCACCGGAAAAATGGTTTCGGCCAAAAGCACGGTCAATGTACGTAGCCTTCCGTCCACCAACGGCCACAAAGTTGCTCTATTACGCGCGGGCCAAGACGCCGAAGAATTAGAACCCAGCAACAAGGGGTGGACCAAAATTAAAATGAAAAATGGCACCACGGGCTATACCTCAACACAATTTCTAAATGAGGCCCGCGTTCGAAACGCGCCTCAGCTTCAACTGGCCTCGCTCACCCGCTCTCTACCCAGCTCGGCAGATATTGAAACGCGGACGGTTGGTATTTTGTTTGAAGGCCGGGAAAAACGCATTGATTTGGCCCGTCTTCAGGCTCAAGCACAACACGATGAAGAAACAGCGTTTGTTCTTGACTAACGAAGGAGCCAGCCATGCGGGCGGAACGATATCTTACGGCTCTCTTCATGAGTATTGTCGTTCTTGTGGTGAGTGTAAGCGGCGCGGCTCAAGCCCGACCAAGGCTTCCACTAGAACCGATTATATCGCTTGAGGTGGGCACCCATACAGGTGGGGTCAACCAAATTCAGGCCAGCCACAATCGACAAAACATCTTCACGGTATCCGATGACCAAACGCTGCGTATTTGGGATGCCCATGATGGTCAGCTGAAACGTGTTATTCGCGGGCCAGCCGGGCCGCGCGACGAAGGGGCTCTGTATGCCCTCGCCCAAAGCAACCGATTCATCGCCGTGGCCGGGCGGGTCGGCTGGGAATGGGGTAAGGGGACGACGACGGTCCGCTTATTAGATGCCAAAGATTACCACGCTCGTGGCGTTTTATCTGGATTACCCGCCCCGGTTTCTGCACTTTCGTTTTCACCAGACGGCAAATACCTTGCCGCGGGTTTAAAGGGCCAAAGGCAAGGGCTGAGGCTTTATTCTCTGGGCACGGGAAAGGCTGCAATAAAGGATTTGAATTTTCCGGCCGGGCTGGTGGATTTAATGTTTTTAGATGACGGCCGGTTGATTGCCCTTGATGGTTCTGGGCTATTGTCCTTTTTTAATGTGAAAACCCTGTCAAAAATACGAACCCTCAAAATCCCCAAGGCGCAAAGCACTTGGCGCGTTAGCCAAAGCTCTGATGGACGTTTTTTAACCATCACCCATCAA
>JAESSV010000119.1 GCA_016763895.1 Magnetovibrio sp.
ATGCGGTTCAAGCTTGTGGGCAAGCGAACGTTGATTATTTGCGTCTGGAACGGCCACAATGGATTTTGCCGCCCAACACGGATGTTATTTTTGTCCCCGATGCTCTTGAAGCCGCCCGATTGATTGCGCGCACATCAAGTGCTGCATTTTTGACCGTGGGTCGCAAAGATCTGGCGGCCTTCGAAGGTTTGGACAACGTGAAGCTTTTGATCCGCACGATAGAACCTCTTCACGCCGAACACGCCTATAACAACGCCACCTTTATTCGTGCCCGCCCGCCCTTTACGGTGGATGATGAAATCGCGCTTATGCGGGATCATCAAATTGATACGTTGGTGAGCAAAGCCAGTGGCGGCGATGCCACGCGTGCAAAAATAGACGCCGCCCAACACCTGGATGCCCGCATCGTCCTTATCCGTCGTCCGCCCCCCCTTGACACACAACGCGTGACAGAGGTCCAAGATGCGGTGGTGTGGATCGCACAGAAATGCCAAACGTTTGCGTTAACCGACTAGCGTATTGCGGCCACTGTTTTTGGCTCTATACAGATTTTCATCCGCATTTTTGATGAGTTTTGTGGGGAATTGTCCCGATGTAGGGATCAGGCTTGCCACGCCGAGACTGATGGTGACATAGTTCGCGACTAAGGAATTTGGATGGCAAATGTTTGCATCCGCAATCGCTTGGCGAAGTTTATTGCCGATGACGATTGCCCCGGCCAGAGAGGTGTTGGGAAGGACACAGATGAATTCTTCGCCGCCGTAACGGGCAACGAGATCGGTGGCGCGTTCAATTCGGCCTTGTAAAATGAAGGCGACTTTTTTCAAGCATTCATCCCCTTCGGTATGCCCAAGGGTATCATTATAAAGTTTGAAGAAATCAATATCGATCAGAATAATGGACAATTCGCCCTTGTGCCGGATGGCCGATTTCCATTCTTGATCCAAAAATTCATCAAATCGACGGCGATTGGAAATGTTGGTCAGGCCGTCTCTAAGGGATAAATCCTTTAACATGTTGTTGGCTTTTTCCGCCGCCTTCAAAGCCCAATTTAATTCAGAGGTGCGTTCTTGAACTTGTTGGTTAACCCTGAAGTTTTCTTTGGAAAGATACATAAGAAAGACATAAAAAAGCAGACCCAAAACGATCCCGCCCCATTGAATGGAATTGCCAAGCGCCGTGGCTGGCCCGCCTAAGTAATTGGGCAAGACATCCCAATGGAACTTCCATTGAATGCCTCCGCTTTCCGTATGAAGATGGATTGTTTGCACGGGTTTTTGCGGTGTCAAAGCATGCCGAATAATAGGCGTACCTTCGTTCAAGCGATCTTGCCCTTGTTGAGCTTCGCTGAGACGAAGGTTTAAGCCTTCTGGAATGTGCAGGGATTTTAAATCTTTGAAAAAATAGTCCAAATTCAAAGACAAAAACAGCACGGACCGATGGCCAATATGAGGCACGGTGACCGCGAACAAGACCTGGCGGTTGCCGTTGGGGCCGATGAATGCATTTCCGGTCACAACAGTATCGGGTTTGGACAAAGCCCTGGAAATTGTCGCTTCCATGCCATTTTGCGGGGCTAAATCCGTACCCTCGCTCAAGAGGCCGATATTTTCTGTCGAATAAATGATCCGATAGTGATTGTTTCCACCGCTTTTCGGGGTGTTGATTTGTATCAAGCCCCAGGCTCCCAACGGAGACGATACATTAACACCTTCGAGCACCGTGATGGCATCGACAAATTCATCTTTGCTGACATGAATAGAGGCATAAAACAAAGCCGACAATCCCCGCAACTGGCTTTGGAAAAAACTCATGCTGTGAAGGGCATCATTGGTGATGCCTTCGACTTCACGGGCCGCATGGTTGTGCCAATCGCGTTTGGCGCTGATCTTTATTTGCCCCCCCCAATAATAAGCCGCCCCCATGAGCCCAACCAGAATCAAGCTCAAGGCAATAACAATGCGCCGATGAGTTTGTCGAGACAAGGTGAGGTTATTGTTCATTGAAACACCCTGTTGACAATAAAGTTGGGCCAAAACCCACCCGGGGCAATAGAGGTGTAACGATCGAAAGTGGAAATATTGCTTTTATCAATGATATAAATTTCTGGGCTAACGTGCGCCAAAAAAGGTTTTTTATCTAAGATCCGAACCATTTGATCGATCGCAATTCTCCCTTGGATCACAGCAGAATCCGTGGGCGCGGCAAGGATTGTTCCGCGTTTGATGCCACGCTGAACGCCGGGCGTAAAATAATAGGCCACAACCTTGATTTTGTCGGAAAGGCCGCGTTTTCTCAACACCGTTACGGCGGCTTCGGCGGTCACCGCCGTACCCACGATATAATCAAAATCAGTGTTGTTATTGAGCACCTCTTCCAACAGGCGGGTTTGGGTTTTAAAGTCCGTTTCGCCGTACCGGGTGACCGCAATTTTAAGGGTACTTGCCGATAACGCTTGTCGAAAACCACGGTCCCCTTTTTTAACCCAGCCCGCCCCTTTCGGTCCCGGGAACCAGGCCACCTTGCCTCCTTTATTGTTAAAAGCATGGCGCTTGGCGATGTAGTTTCCCGCCGAGGCTCCCATTTTAGTAAATGATACCAATGACTTGGCTTTTATGAATGGGCTTGACATACCGTTCACCAAATCAACGACTGGAATGCCAATGTCTTTGAGTTCAGCAATCAAAGGATTCAGTCCGTCAAACGAAACGGCGCCGATGACAACGCCCTTTCCGCCGTCCTGGACGCATTCTTGAATTTGTTCAATTTGCAGGGCCAGGTTGTCGTACCCGCCGGCATGGAACAGGTGTATGCCGACTCCAAGCCGTTTGGCTTCATCAACGACACCGTAGTTCACCGACAACCAGTAAGAATCTTTTATATGGGGGAAAGACACACAGATGTCCCACGGACGCATGCCAGCCTTTAAGGGCATATAGTCGGTTACGGTTTTAGGGCTGTTGGCCTTAAACGCCGGGCCCCCGACTTCTACGGGGATTGGAAACCAGTTTTTTTCAGCCGCGAAAGCGTATGCATTTGGAAATCCAAACACCACGATCCCAAAGGCGCACCACTTCCATACATTCATAGATGTCCGCCCCTTCTTCAAAATCCGTTGACTGAAGCGCTTTACCCTCTTTTAAGATGCTAGATTTTAACAAGACTTTCAACCAAAACAATTAAAGGCAAGGCTTTAAATCATCGCATTTCTTATAACATGGGCCTTAAAACATGAGAATGTGAGGCATCGTAAAGTTTTGAGTCCGTAAAGTCAGTTTCGCCCAAGGCTTGGCCGACAAGAATCAGCGCGGTGCGGGTAAATCCGGCTTCTTTAACTTTTTCACGAATATCGGATAGGGTGCCAAGCACATAGGCCTCATCGGGCCAACTGGCGCGAAAAACCACGGCAACGGGGCAATCATCGCCGTAGTGTGGGGACAAGTCTTTGACCACTTTTTTTAAATTGTTCACGGACAAATGTATCGCTAGGGTCGCCCCCGTTTTGGCAAAATTGTCCAGTGTTTCGCCTTTGGGCATGCTGGTTGCTTTGACCGACGTCCGCGTCAAAACGATGGACTGGCTGATGTCGGGTAACGTGAGTTCACGTTTTAACAAGGCGGCGGCGGCGGCAAACGCGGGCACGCCCGGTGTGACATCATATTCAATGCCAAGGCTGTCTAGGCGCCGCATTTGTTCTGCGATGGCGCCGTAAATGCTGGGGTCGGCGGAATGAACGCGCGCCACGTCTTGGCCTTTGTCATGCGCGGTTTTTATTTCAGCGATGATTTCGTCCAGGTGCAAGGGGGCCGTGTCCACCACGTAAGCGGTGCTTGAGGCTTGGGCGACGATTTCATCGGGCACCAATGATCCTGCGTATAAGACAACCGGACAAGCTTGTATAAATTTTAACGCGCGCACGGTGATGAGGTCAGCGGCGCCGGGGCCGGCACCAATAAAGTGAACGATCATGAGGGGTCTCCTTGTGCTTTGCTATCCATTTTTTTGCCGTAGCCACGGGGGGTATAAACCCAGGTGTTTTGCCCGCGTTCAATTTTGCGTGTGTCTTCGCCACCCACCATCACCAAGGTCAACATATCGGCATGGTCAGGGGTCAGTTCGGCCAATGTGATGACCCGAATATTTTCATCGGGTCGGCCCAATTGACGGGCCAAGACCACGGGCGTATCAGGGGCGCGGTGTTTTAACAATATGACCCGCGCTTCGGCCAGTTGCGTTCGTCTGCGCTTGGATACGGGATTATAAAAGGACACCACAAACCCACCTTCGGCGGCGGCTTTCAGGCGGCGTTGGATGA